>NZ_CP072392.1:4787596-4898079 GCF_017742835.1 Aquabacter sp. L1I39 | reverse complement strand
CTCAATGGAGACTGTGAATCACATCCAGAACGACATTAATAGGTCCTGAGCGTAGAGCGCGGCGTCTTCCTCCGCGCACAGCCGGCGCACCTTGGCAAGGTCGGCCGCCCCGGCGGGATTGTAGATGACCAGCTTGAGGTCCGGCCGGCCATCGACCGCGAAGCAGGAGAATTCGAGGCTGATCTCGCCCGCTACGGCGTGGCGGATGGTCTTGGCGCCCTCTCCGGTCGCGCGCACATCGGTCTCGCTCCACATGCGGGCGAAGTCCGCGCTGCTGGCATTGAGGTCGGATACCAGGGCCTCGGCGCGCGCCGTGTCCCCGACGCGCGCGGTTTCGGCCCGGAAGGTGGCCACCAGGAACCGCGCCACCGCCTCCCAGTCGCCCTGCGCCGCGCGGGTGGGGGGATCGAGGAACATGCGCCTCAGGATGTTGCGCTCGTCGGGGGGCAGGGTCTCGTAATCGGTGAGCACTCGGCGCGCCGCGTGGTTCCAGGCGATGATGTCCCAAGTGGAAGTGGCCACCGTCGCCGGAATCAGCGGCATGGCATCCAGAAACCGTTGGAGACGCTGGGAAATCCCCTCGTTCGGGACGGCATGGGCCTTGGGCGGGCGGCCGATGGCCACCAGGAACAGATGCTCCCGCTCCGCTTCCGTCATCAGCAGCGCCTCGGCGAGGCGATCGAGGACGGCGGGGGAGGGGGCGCCGCCGCGCCCCTGTTCGAGCCACGTGTACCAGGTTGTCGAAATGTGCGCCCGCTGCGCCACCTCCTCCCGCCGCAAGCCCGGCGTCCGGCGGCGCCCGCTGAGGCCGAGAGCGGCGGGATCGAGCCGCTGCCGACGCTCCCGCAGAAAGCGCGCGAGGCGCCCCTCGGCGCCGGCCCCCTCCAGCCTGTCAGTCATTATACCCCTATAAGGTCACATCTTTAACTGGATAAATCCTGGCCCATAGTGCGCCCCGGCACAAGACGGAGAGCGACCATGAAGGTGTTTGTCACGGGGGCCACGGGCTTTGTCGGCGTGGCGGTGGTCGAGGAATTGCTGGCCCAGGGGCATGAGGTGCTGGGGCTCGCCCGGTCGGCGGCGAGCGCGGCGCGGCTGCGGGCCATGGGGGCGGAGCCCCTGGCAGGGGACCTGGAGGCCCACGCGGTGTTGCGCAGCGGAGCCGCCGTGGCCGATGCGGTGATCCATACGGGCTTCATCCACGACTTCGCCCGCTTCGCGCAATCCTGTGCCATCGATCGCGCGGCGATCCTGGCGCTGGGGGAGGGGGCGTCGGGAAAGCCCTTCGTGGTGACCAGCGGGCTTGCCGCTCTGGACGCGGCGGGACGGCGCGCCGTTGAGACCGACCGGGCGCTTCCGCCCTCGGAGCGCTATCCCCGCGCCTCCGAATGGGCGGCGGAGACGTTGAGCGCGCGGGGCATTTCCACCAGCGTCATGCGCCTGCCCCCCTCCGTGCACGGTCCGGGGGATCATGGCTTCGTCCCCATGCTGATCGAGATGGCCCGGCGCAGCGGCGTCTCGGGCTATGGGGGGCAGGGCGCCAATGTCTGGCCGGCGGTGCATGTGCGCGATGCCGCCCGCGCCTATCGCCTGACGGTGGAGCGGGGGCCGGCAAGCGTGACCTGCCACGCGGTGGCCGAGGAGGGTGTCCCGTTCCGGGAGATCGCGAAGGCCATCGCCGAGGGGCTGGGCCTGCCCTGCGTCTCGCTTTCGCCGGGGGAGGCGCGGCGCCATTTCGGCTGGTTCGAAGGCTTCGCCGCCCTCGACCAGTCCGCCTCCAGCGCCGCCACCCGCGCTCGTCTCGGCTGGCAGCCGGACGGCCCCGGCCTGCTCAGCGACATCGCGCATGCGGGCTATTTCCGCGCGCAGGACTGAGCCGAGGGGCAGTGCGGCCAGGACCGGTCCGGGGGGAAAGCGTGGGCGACGCGGCTCCCCGGTCCCACGCGCCACAGCGGCGTGCGCCCCATGCTGTCCCTCCGCAACGCCCGTGGGCAATGGGAGGAGGTCGCCCTCGACCGAACACCCGCGCCTGCCAATGTCCCGCGGGAGCGGGGGATGCGCGCTGTGGCCTAGGGCTCTGTCGGGGCCGCCAGGGTCAAGCGCGCGGCGTGTCGGCGAGGAGCGCTGCCTCGAAAGCGCCGACCTCCATGGGGCGGCCGAACAGATAGCCCTGGAAGCCCCGGCATCCCAGTTCCACGAGCTTGCGGAACTGTTCCTCGGTCTCCACCCCCTCGGCCACCAGCGCGAGGCTCAGGCGCGCGCTGAGGGTGGTGACCGCCTCGACGATGTGCGTGTCGGGCGTGTCGGAGCCCATCGTGGCGACGAAGGACTGGTCGATCTTGATCTGGCCGAAGGGCAGGCGGCTGAGGCCCTGCAAGGTGGAATAGCCCGAGCCCAGATCGTCTAGCGACCAGACGATGCCGATCTCGCGCAGCGCCTGCATCTTGGCGGCGGTGGCGGCGATGTCGTCGGTGGACATGCTTTCCGTCAGCTCCAGCCGAAGCTTCGAGGGGGCGACGCCGCTGCGCTGGATGACGCCGATGGCCGTCTCCACGAAGTCCGGCTGGAGGAACTGGGACGCGCTGATGTTCACCGCGAGGGTGAGATGGGCGGTCTCGGGCCGCGCGTGCCACCGGGCGAGCTGGGCGCAGGCGGCGCGCAGCACCCAGTCGCCGATGGGCACGATCAGGCCGGTTTCCTCCGCAAGCGCGATGAACGCGTCCGGTCCCACCTCGCCCCGCGTGGGATGGCGCCAGCGCAACAGCGCCTCGGCGCCGAGCACGCGACGCTCCAGATCCACCTGCGGCTGGAAGTGAAGGGTGAAATCGGCGCGGGCGATGGCGCTGCGCAGTTCCTTTTCCCGCGCATGGCGCTCGGTCAAATCCGCATGCATCAGCACCACCGTGACCACGAGCGCCAGCAGGGCGCACACCGTGTTCAGCCAGGCCGCCGTCCATTCGGCGAAAGGGGGGATCAGCCAAGCGGGGTCGGTAAACTTCAGCGGCGTCAACGCGAAGACGAGGAAGGCCACCAGATAGACCGCCGGAAGCACGAGCCGCAGATAGATGTCGTGCTGCCGGAAGGCGAAATAGCCGCCCGCCGCCATGGGCAGGAAGAAGAGGTGGGTGGAGCGGGGAATGTCGGGGGACGGGTTGTCGAACAGGCACAGCAGCGCGAGCAGGAGGGGTGAGACATGGGCGGTGAGGATGGTCGCCGTGCGCAGCCGCCCGCGTGCCACGAGACTGAAGAGCGTGACCCCGGCAATGCCCAGCGCCAGATCGGTGACGGCCAGGAGGGGACGATGCATCGACAGGGCCCAGGCGAACCAGCTCAGCCCGAGGAGCGTCATCGCGCCCCCCTGCAGCATGACCATGGCCTGCACGCGCCGCGCATGGCCTTCGTCCCAGGTCGGATAAGTCATCGGTCGCTCAGGTCACCCCACAGGCCGGGCGCTTCGGCCCGCCGGGCGCCAGTCAAACCGATTAGGGTCTCCGGTACAACCCGACCGCAGGCCCCAAAGCCGGCACAGGCGGCGGAAGGCGGGAACGTTCCACCGCCCGGTCGGTCACGCCTGGTGGCGGACCTTCCCGTTCATGAGGGTCAGTTCCACCTTGGCCTTGTGGATGTCGTGGGGATCACCCTTCAGGATGTCGCGGTCGAGGACGATGAGGTCCGCCAGCTTGCCCACCGCGATGGAGCCGATCTTGTCGTCGAGGCGCAGCTGATAGGCCGCCCCCAGGGTGTTGGCGTGGATCGCCTCTTCCACGGTGAGGCGCTCGTCGGTGGGCACGAGGACCGGGGCATCGGGCTGGCCCACCAATTGGCGGGTCACGCCCACCTCGATGGAATCCAGCGGCTTGTAGGTGGAGAAATAGCCCGCCGCCGGCCAGTCGGTGCCGAAGGAGACGCGCCCGCCTTCCTTCAGCACGGTCTTGGTGCGGTACATGTTGGTGGCGCGCTTTTCGCCCAGGCGCTCGCGCATGTTCTTGAGCGTATCGGGATCAGCCGAGGACCAGTTGGCGGAGAATTGCGCGGTGACGTTGAGCTTGCCGAAGCGGGCATTGTCCGCGTCTTCCACATAGACGAGATGGGCGATGGCGTGGCGGCGGTCGCGCGGCGGGTTGGTGGCGATGGCCTTCTCAAAGGCGTCGAGGGCCACCTGCGCGGTCCGCTCGCCGCAGGCATGGACATGGACGTCATAGCCGGCCCCATCCACCGCGCCGATGAGCTGGTGCCACTGCTCCACGGTGAAGGGCGAGCCGCCCGTGCTGTCCGGCTTGTCCGCATAGGGCGCGTTGAGCCAGGCCGTATAGCCGCCCTGCGAGCCGTCGCCGATGACCTTGACCACGTTCACCTGCACCAGCTCGGTTGAAACCCGGCTGCGCACGTCTTTCAGCACCGCCACCGCAGTGTCGATGGGCGGGCCCTTCACCGAGCAGGAGGCGACGACGCGGAAGGGCAGCACGCCGCGCTTTTCCGACTCCGCATAAAGGGCGATGAGCGCCCCCTCATCGCCGCCCACGGGCGGCACGCCGGCATCGAACACGGTGGTGATGCCCGCCGCCGCCGCCTTGGGCAGCCAGCCCTCCAGGAGCTCGGCCATGGCCGCGCCCGAGATCGGCTCGATGGCGTTGACGAGGCTCAGCACCGCGTTCACCTCCAGCACATAGCCGGTGGGATCGCCCTTCTGGTCGCGCACGAAATAGCTGAAGCGCGGGATCGGGTCGGGCGTGTCGCGATTGACGCCGGCCATCTCCAGCGCCTTGGAATTGGCCCACAGGCTGTGCCCGTCAATGGCGAAGAAGAAGCCCGGGCGATCGGGCAGGACGGCATCGAGATCGGCCCGGGTGGGGCCTTCGGGCGGGAACATGTCCACCCGCCAGCCAAAGCCCCGGATGGGGCCGGTGGGGTGTTCCTTGGCATAGGTGGCGATGGCGTCGAGGGCGTCCTTCTTGGTGGCAAGCTGGAGGTCGACGCCCGAGGTCAAGAAGGCGCCGAGGAAGGGGTGGGTGTGGCCCTCCACGAAGCCGGGCAGGAGCAGGCGGCCGTTCAGGTCGATCACCTGCGTTTTCGGGCCGGCGAGCTTCAGCGCCCCGGCCTTGTCGCCCACATGGACGATGGTCTTGCCGGTCACTGCCACCGCCTCGACCCCGGTGGGGCCGGCGACCGTGTGGATGGGGCCGTTATGGAAGACGAAGTCGGCCGGGCCGGACGCCTCCTGCGCCAGCACTTCGCTCGCCCGGAACAGGGAGCCGGCGGCGGCCGCCGCTCCCATGGCGGCGCCGGCGCGCAGCACGCTGCGGCGGCTCGGGCCGGATGCCTTTGCCACGGCAAGGCCGAAGCGCTCGAAATGGGGTGCCCAGTCACACGCGACACACATCCGCCCGTCCCCCTCTGGATCACCGCGCCGACGAAGCCGGCGGGCCGTCTCATGTCTTTGGATCGTCGATCGCCCCAAGGGGCGCGATGGGGAGCGCCAGCGGGGCGCTCACCAGCCCCGGCACAGATTGAGCCAGTGGCGATGCGCGCGCGGGATGCGGCCGGCATCGCAATCAGTGCGCGCCTGGCCGTTCAGCGCCATGAAGCAGGACTTTCCCTCGCGCAGGTGCTGGCACCAGCCCCGGTCATTGGAATCGTTGAAGGCCATGAAGCAGGACTTGCCTTCCACATAGGCCTCGCAGAAGCCGCGGTCGGGCCCATCGAAGGCCATGAAGCAGGAGCGCTTGCCCGTGCAGACATCCGGCTGTGGCTGCGCGAAAGAATGCGTAACAAAAGCGGGAAGGAAAAGACTTAAGGCGACCGGAAGGATGAAAAGCTGGCGCATCCTGGAAGCTCTCGTCGCGGATATATTGTTTCACCACCAGAAGTAGCGGTATTTTTATACGCGTCCGATGTCGGATTCGCTCGCGTCGACAATTCTTTACTTGTTTTCGGGTGCGTGTCCAGCGTCCGCCTGCGCCCGCGCGGCGGCGCGCAAGGTGCGCAGGCTGCGCCGTCCGCCGCCCATCTGGAGGATGCCGGAGACGGCGCGCGCATAGTCGAGCACCATGCCCGGGGTCCAGGCCATCCAGGCGGCACGCCGGTGCATGAGGCCGGCCACCCACAATTCCGGCAGGCTCAGCAGGCGGATGATGAAGAGGGGCGAGCGGATCTCTTCCGCGTACCGCCCCTCAATGGCGGCATCCAGCGCGCGGGCCACGGCGCTCGAACAGTTGCGGTAGGTCAGGTTATAGGTGCTGTCGGTGCTGTAGTCCGCCCAGAAGCGCCGCACCGCCGCGCCATTGATGCCGACAAGGCGCACTTGCATGGTGGAGGGGCACCATTCCGCGCTTTCCTTTTCATAGCTCGGCTTGAACTCGCCAGGCACGTCATTCTCGCGGGTGGCGCGCAGCACGCGGGCGAACTGGTCTGGGGAACGCTCGATCTCCACCGCCGGATAATGGCTGATATAAAGGTCCGGCGGCAGCTGGAGCGCCGCATGGCCGGTGGAGGCCGCCCCCGTCTCATCCTGCGCCACCACATAGCGCTGAACTCCCCGGGCGAGAGGGGCAAGGCCCCCCGTGGGCGTCCATACGTGCACGGTGAGCGTGTCGTCGAAGCGCTGGGGCGCCGCCAGTTCCGGCACGTCCACATGCGGATGGGTCTGCCCGGCGCGGTCGGCGCGGGTCTGGGCCAGGATGTCGGCCAGCAGCACGCCCTGCGGCAGGCGCCGCACCCGCAGCCCGAAGGCGGTGACGCCCACGGCCGCGACGATGATGAGCTGGGCCACGTCCGAGCCCACCTCGCCCCGCCAATGGGTGGGCCAGGGCACGTAGGACCACAGGCCCATCAGGAATTCCAGGCCCGCCAGCACCAGCGCGCTGCGCCAGGCGGGGAACCGCACCACATAGGCGCTGCCCGCGCGCCAGATGGCGTCGGCGATCAGCAGGGTGCCCACGAGGAAGGCAATGACGATGTCGGAATGCCAGGGCGCGTCCACCAGCAGGAGGATGATGATAACGCACACCGCGCTCTTGATGAAGCGCATGGTCCGATGCATCCGCGAGCGGCTCATGACGCCGGCACCGAACGACACGGCGGCCATGATGACCAGCGGGATGGCGAAATAGTCGGCGGGGATGCGCACCTCGTTGAAGAGCGCATCAATCAGCAGCAGCACGCCCACCACAAGCCACAGCAGGCCGATGGTCGCCACCACCCACCATTTGCGACGCAAGGTCGGGCCGCCGATCAAGAGAAGGAAAAGCTCGAACACCGCATCCCCCGATCCGGACGGCACCAACCGCCGCTGCTGCCGGCGGGGGGCGACCACAAGATGAACACGGCGGGTAGCACGGAAAGAATGGCCTGAACAGGTTCTCGAATGGCCAAGGTCAAGATTAGAATGAAATATGAGACGTCGTTCTTCTTGGAATCCAGGCGGTCATAACTGATCGTCGCTGCCTCTCGCATGCACAGGTAAGGGGGATAGGAATGCTTAACTTTATTCCCTCCAAAATGCGCGACGGGGTGTTGCATATTTGCCACCACGCGCGCATTTAACGTGTCTAAAGTGTGGCACGTCTATCAGGATTCCCCTCCATGTTCTTCGCTTCCCTTGGTGCCCGCGCGCTTGGTTCAGTGGTGGCCCTCGGCCTTCTCGCTTCAGGCGCCATGGCGGCAGATGTGAAGACCATCTTCGACCAGCCGGCCCAGAAGGAGAACTGGTACATCATCATCGGCGGCGCCGGCATCGTGGAGCCCGATTATGCGGGCAGCTCCAGCTACCGCATCGTGCCCAGCTTCCTGTTCAGCATGAGCAAGGAAAGCGAGCTCTACGACTTCCATTCCATTGATGACAGCCCCTCCATCGCCTTGCTGGACATTGGCCGGTTCGCGGTCGGCGCTGCCGCCAATCTGGACTGGGGCCGGGATGCGGATGATTCCGACCGGCTGCGCGGCATGGGCGATGTCAGCACCACCGTGCAGGTGGGCGGGTTTGCGGAATGGTTCCCGGCTGAATGGCTGCGCCTGCGCGGTGAACTGCTTTATGCGGCCGGCGGCTATTCCGGCATCGTCGGCTCCATGAAGGCCGACTTCATCTACAATGCCCCGGGCGGCTGGGGATTTGCGGTGGGTCCGCGCCTTTATTATGCCGGCACCGGCTATATGGACGCCTATTTCGGCGTGACGCCCTACCAGTCCTTCGTCACCACGGCGCTGCTCAACCCCACCCGGCCCTATTCTCCCTCGGCCGGCTTCAACCAGTGGGGCGTGACGGCGCAGATGACCAAGCAACTGGGCAACGGTTTCACCGCCGGCATGTACGGCACCTACCTGAATCTGCTGGGCTCCGCCGCCGATTCGCCCCTGACCCAGAACACCAACCAGTTCGAGGCCGGCGTCTCGCTGACCTACAGCTTCAACGTCGGCAAGGGCTTCTGGTGAGATTGCACGACGCGTGAAGCCTTGGATGCGGCGTGCCCGACGGTGCGGTGAGCGGGGGGCGGACAGGTAAACCGGTGAACGATGCCGGGGGCGCGGCGAAGCCGACAAAGTTAGGCAAGCGTGGGCTGCGCGGCTCGGCTATTCAACGGGGAGCCGGATTCCCGTTGGAGGCACCCCCTTGAGATATCTCCTGCCGAGCCTTCTGTGCTTCAATGCGGGCTTTGTGGATGCGGCGGGCTTCGTCACGCTGCACGGCCTGTTCACCGCCCATGTGACCGGCAACATCGTCACCTTCGCCGCCGCCATCGCCAATGGCGAAATGCCTGCATTGGCGAAAATCATCGCGGTGCCCGTCTTCTGCCTGGTGGTGGTGTGCGCCCGCCTCGTCAGCCATGCGAGCCTCGCCCGTGGCCATGACGATTTCCGCATCCTGATGGGGGCAAAGCTCATCCTGCTCGCCCATGCGGCGGTGGTGGCCATCCATGTGGGCGTCCTGCCCGATCCCGACGCTCCGGCGGCGGTGATGATGGGCATGACGCTGGTGGGGGCCATGGCCCTGCAGAATGCCCTGCATCGGACCCACCTCACCGATGCCCCGCCCTCCACCGTGATGACCGGCACCATGACGCAGGTGCTGCTCGACGTGGCCCATGTCTGGCGTCCGCCGCCGGGCGGCGACCTTGCCCCCGTGCGGGCGCGGCTGAAGCGGCAGGGGCTGTTCTTCGTCAGCTTCTGCGGCGGCTGCGCAGCGGCGGCGCTCGCCTATCTGGCGGTGGGCATCTGGTGCTTCCTGGTGCCGCCGCTGGTGGCGCTGGCGGAGATCCTCAGCCTTCCCGCCAAGCCGGCGGACGCCAAGCCCGCGCGGGGATAAGGCCCCCGCGAGGACAAGGCCCCCGCAAGGATAAGGCGGCTCACTCGCCGCCAGCGCTGCGGAACCAATGGGCGGAAGACACCGCCTCCATCGTGCGCAGGCGGCCCATGAGCGTGTCCAGTTCGGCCTTGCTGGCGGTGGAGGAGACCAGCTGCGCGGTCAGCTCCACCATGTCGTTGGGCCGTTCCACCACCTCGATGTCGGCCACGGGGAAGGAGGCCTCTTCCAGAACTCTGGCCACATGCGCCTGGAGATCCACCGCCGCCGCCGATGAACCGAGGATGATCACCTCGTAGCAGGCCTCCGTCTCCTCGCTCTGGGGCCGGCGCTCCAGCCAGCGCACCAGGGGGCGCAGCAAGGTGTTGCCGGCCAGCACGAACAAGGTGAGCGCCACCGCCTGGGCCACCAGGTCCGCCCCCGCGCAGGCGCCCACCGCCGCCGAGCACCACAAGGTGGCGGCGGTGTTGAGGCCGCTTACATTGGCGCCGTCCTTCATGATGACGCCGGCGCCCAGGAAGCCGATGCCCGACACCACATAGGCGATCACGCGCACCGCCCCCGACGCGCCGTCCAGCTGCATGGACATGTCCACGAACTGGCAGGCGCCGATGGCCACCAGCACATTGGTGCGCAGCCCCGCCATGCGCTGGCGATATTGCCGCTCGGCCCCGATGAGGGTGCCCATGGCGAAGGCGACCGTCAGGCTGAACAGGGTGCTGACGAACTCGTCGGGGTGGAAGGAGGTGATGAACGGCATGTGGCTCCCCATGGCTCCGTGCCAGGATCGCCCTCAGCCGGGGCGCGCCCCATCGCTGCCTGGGCGCAGCTTATGATGAGGGGCGCACTAACCTTGGGAGTGTGACAGGGGGATGACATTCGATGCGGGCCTGCGGTGGGGCAGCCGTGCAAACGCGGCGCCATTGGGGCGCCTGGGAAGGCGTCACGTCACGCCAAGGGGGGACAGGACGGAGGAGGGGGCGGAGGATGGCCGCCGCCGATGCTGTCAGTCGGCCACAAAGGCCCATTTTCCATCTTGCGCCTTCAGCCGATAGACCGTCCCGCCGGTGAGGGTTTGGGCTGGGATGCTGTTATCGGATGTTCCCACCAGCGCGGTCCCGCCAATCAGGACGGTGACGGTCTCGATCTCTCCTGGCGCGAGCTTCACGATTTGGTCGCTGGCTCCGAGCTTGACTGAGAACGTGAGCGTTTGGTCGCTTCCATTGATGACGCCGATCTTGCCGGGGCCGACTTTGAGGGGGACGGGCGCGCAGGCGATCAGCGTGGGGGCCCAAGGCCGTGTGCTTTTCTTTTCGTCAACGAATTTATCGAACTGGCCAGGGCGGATCTGCGGTATGGCTCCTTCCGTCCCGAGAGGACCGTATGCACCCGGCATGCAGGTCGGGCAGGCTAGCGCGCCCCCATATTTCCTCGTTACGTCTTGGATAGAGGCAGCAGGGGCCTGCAAAAGGTACTGCAGCGCCCAAGGCGCCGTGCTCTGCGACGCAGAGGTCTGAGCGGCGGCGGGTGCAGCGAGGCCGAGCGCCGCCATGGCGATGAGAGCGATGAGGTGCGGGTGCGGGCTCATTGGGCTTTCTCCCCTGCCTGGTCAGCGCCCTTGCCATCCTGACCCTCGCCGGTGGTCTGATGTCTCTCCTCGGTCGCGCCTTCGTTCTTAGCGTCCGCACCGGTTTTGTCCTGCTGCTTGCCGGTGGCTTTCATGTCCGACGCGGCTATGTGGGCGCCGTCCTGCGCTGCGACCTTCGCCTCGCTCTCCCCCGCTTGCTTGCCGAAGATGTAGCCGAGGATGGTGCCCAACAGGCCGAAGGCAGGGGCGACCTGGGCTTCGGTGTAGCCCATGACCATCAGGAAGATGGTGGTGCCGATGGCGGTGATGACGATGAAGTAGCGGGAGAAGTTTCCCGTCGCACGGCCAAAAAGGTGCATCAGGCAAAAGAAGACGATGAACACCGTGACGATGGCGACGCCCATCATGGTGTTCCAATAGAAGTAATCCATGCGCAGCTTGGTGGCGGCGAACTCCGCCTCCTGGCCCCGGCGCCATTCCTGAAGCTTGGCCAGATCCACCTTGGCGGGATCAAGGCCGCCTTGTTCGGTCGCCCGTGGCGGCGGGGGATTACCGGCCGCTTCCTTGGGAAAGGTGGGGGCTGGTTGCTGCGGCGTCCCGGTCGCAGCCTGGTCCTGCGCCCGCGCAAGCGCCTCGGGCAGAAGCACAGCCAGGATCAAGGCCAGGATCAAGGCCGGGATCAAGGCCGGGATCAAGGTTAGGCCGGCGAGGCGGCGAAAAGGGACGAGACTACCGTTCGGCATGATGCGTGAGCCATCGGCGGATGAGGCACATATCGCGGCCGCCGACAGCCCCCGCCCTGACTGCGTCGACCCAACGGGATGCAATCATGGGTTGTTTAAAATATCGACGCAATCAAATTATGCGGGCGGGCCGCTGAAGTCCGCTCGGTCCGCCCGGGCTCCCTCAATGCCCCGCCAGTTCCCTGTGCCGCTCCTTGGCGTAGCGGACCAGGGCGGCGTAGCGGTAGAGGCCGTGGACGAACTTGCCGTAGGGCATGGTGAGGAAGAAGCCGAACACGAAGCCCAGGTGAATGGCCAGCAGCGTGCCCATGGCCGGGGTGGCGCGGGCCACCAGCAGGAGGAGGCCGGTCAGCGCGGTGAGGAAGAGCATGGCGAGGAACGCCGCGTCCATGCCCTTGCGGGTCTCGTCCATCATCATGGGGTCGCGGGCTTTCTTGGCCAGGAACAGGCCGGCCGGGCCGATCACCAGCCCGATGCCGCCGAGCGTGCCCAGCACCACCGGCAGGTCCCACCAGGGATAGGGGGAGTGGCGGTCGAGGAGATAGGCATAGAGGGTGGCGACCGAGGTGGCGGCAAAGCAGAGCGCGAAGCCGTAGAAGGTCAGATGGTGATAGATGCGCCGGTTGTCGGTGGGCTTCTCGTCCGCATTCATGCAGCCGACCCCGCCGCCATCCAGATAGCGCAGCCGCCCGGCATCCTTCATGGCCTGCCACAAGGAGGGCGCGTCGGTGGGCAGGGGATTGCGCGCCTCCATGTCCCGCCAGAAGGCGCGCAGGCCCATGAACAGAGCGAGGATCGCATAGAGGAAGGCGGCGCCGAACAGGCCCACCATGGCGCCATGGGGCATGAGGCGGAAGAAGGCGCCCTGGCCCACCTGAGTTCCGAACATCACGGCCGGGTCGTTCAGCGCCATGAAGCCGAACAGGAAGCCCGCCACCGACAGCGCCGCGAACAGCGCCACCGAAAGCCCGTTGCGCCGGAACAGGCCCGCCAGCGGGCGCGGCCAGGCATAAGTGGCATAGGTGTCGTTGCGCACCTCGGCGAGCGTGCGGGGCACGTTGACGTTGAATTCGTGGGGCGGCGAGAACTGGCAGTCATAATAGCAGGCGCCGCACGAATGGCAGAGATTGGCGAGATAATTCAGGTCGCCGGCGGCAAAGGAGCGGCGCATTTCCATGGCCGGGAAGACGGCGCACAATCCTTCGCAATAGCGGCAGGAATTGCAGACCGTCATGAGGCGCTCGGCCTCCTGGAGCGCGGTGCTGTGCGCGGTCATGTCAGGTCATTCCTCGGAAAACGGGCTTAAGGGTCAGGCGCGGGCTGCGGCGGCGGCGGCTGATGTGCCGGCGCAGCGGCCGAAGACGGAGCCGATGGTCATGCCGATGCCGGCCGCATAGCCCCGGCCGAGCACGTTGCCGGCCATGATCTCGCCGGCGGCGAACATGTTCTTGGCCTTGGTGCCATCGGCCATTTGCATGCGGGCTTCCTCGTTCACCCGCACCCCCAGATAGGTGAAGGTGATGCCCGGCCGCACCGGATAGGCATAGAAGGGCGCGGTATCGACGGGCCGGGCCCAATGGGTCTTGGGCGGGGTGAGGCCCTCCGTCCGGCAATCATCCAGCACCGTGTGGTCGAAGCTGCCGCCGGGCACGATGGCGCCGTTGAAGCCCTTCACGGTGGCGGCGAATTTGGCCGGGTCGAGATTCAGCTTGCCCGCCAATTCCTCCAGCGTCGGGGCGCTGATGGGGGGATAGAGGGAGGGCATGAAGGAGGTCAGCGACTTCGCGTCGAAGACGATATAGGCGATCTGGTCCGGCTGCTGGGCGACGAGGCGGCCCCAGATGGCATAGCGCTTGGGCCAGAAATCCTCGCCCTCGTCATAGAAGCGCTCGGCCTTGTTGTTGACGACGATGCCGAACACCACGCAGTCGAGCCGCGTGATGATGCCGCCGTCGAACTTGGGCGCGCGGGCGTCGATGGCCACCGCGTGGCATTGGGTGGGATCGCCCACTTCCTTCACGCCCTGGTCGAGCAGCATGCGCAGCATGGTGCCGCGATTGTTGGGCGTGCCGCGAATGAGGAAGTTTTCCGCCGGCGGGCCCCAATATTCCTTCAGCCATTCGATATTGGCCTCGAAGCCGCCGGCCGCCGCCACCAGGGCGCGGGCGGTGACCTCGGCTGTGCCGCCGGCATGGCGCACGCGGGCAGAGCGGAAGGTGCCGCCCTCCAGCGTCAGGCCCACCACCTCGCTGTCATAGGACACTTCCACGCCCAGCCGCTCGGCGGTGAGGTAGAGGGCGTTCAGCATGGCCCGGCCGCCGCCGAGGAAGAAGGAATTGGTGCGCCCCAGCGAGAGCGTGCCGCCGAGGGAGGGCTGGAAGCGCACCCCCTGCTCGGTGATCCAAGTGAGCATGTCCTTGGACCTGGCGATCATGAAGCGCGCCAGATCCTCGTCCGTGTGGCCCTGGGTGACGCGCAGGAGGTCGTCGAAGAACTCCTCCTCGCTATAGGGGCCGGTGAGGGTGTCGGTGGCGCTGTCATGGGCGCAGCGCATGTTGCGGGTGTGGCGGGTGTTGCCGCCGCGATAGAAGCGGGAGGCCGCCTCCAGCACCAGCACAGAAGCCCCTTGCCGGCGCGCCGCAATGGCTGCGCACAAGGCCGCATTGCCCCCGCCCACCACCAGCACATCCCAGTGCCGCCCCAAAGCCGAGCTCGCCGCCATGGGCATTTCCCCTCCCTGCATCCTTTTGCATACAAAAGTATGCGTATGTGGCCCCTCACACACCGTCTCGTCAAGCCTTGACGGGGGAGGGGCAGGCCCTATTATGAAATTAGAATAACTATTCTGTCTAGCAGAACATTTCTCGTCCTGCGCCTCCCAGAAGCGAGGCGATGGGCGGGCGCGAGGGGGGCAGGTGGCGCCCCTCGGCGCGGACCATTTCCAGTCAAGCAACACCGTTGGGAGGACATATGACCTTGAAGACCACGCTGGCCGCGCTCGCCGGCTGCCTTGCTCTGGCCGTGCCCGCCGTGGCGGCTGAGCCCTATCCCACCCGGCCCGTGACCATGGTCGTGCCCTATGCGGCGGGCGGCGCCACTGACGTGGTGGCCCGCGCCATTGCCGAGAAGCTCTCCACCGCCTGGAAGCAGCCGGTGGTGGTGGACAATCGGGCCGGTGCTGGCACCACCATCGCTGCCCGCGCGGTGGCCCAGGCGGCGGGGGATGGCTACACCCTGTTCATGACCACTTCGGCCCACACCATTTCGGGCCATCTCTATCCGGGCCTCACCTATGACCCTGTGAAGGACTTCGCGCCCATCACGCTGGTCACCAAGGTGCCCCTGGTGCTGGTGGTGAACCCGCAGGTGCCGGCCAAGACCTTGGCCGAATTCACCGCCTGGCTCGCCAAGGAAGGCGACAAGGTGAATTTCGCCTCGCCCGGCATCGGCACGGCGCAGCATCTGTCCGGCGAATTGTTCAAGATCGCCACCAAGAGCGGCATCACTCATGTGCCCTATAAGGGCGATTCGCCCGCGCTGACCGATCTCATGGGCGGGCAGGTGCAGATGATGCTGGCCACCGCCACGGCGGTCATTCCGCTGATCGAGACCGGCAAGCTGCGCGCCATCGCTGTGGCCAATGCCCGCCGGCTGCCGGCGCTGCCCGACGTGCCCACCTTCGATGAATCCGGCCTGAAGGGATTCGAGGCCGCCACCTGGTTCGGCCTCTTGGCGCCCGCCTCCATCAAGCCGGAGCTGGTGCAGGTCATCTATAAGGAGGTCTCGCGCATCGTCGCCGAGCCGGAGATGACCAAGCGCCTGGAGCAACTGGGCGGCGACGTGGTCAATTCGACGCCGGAGGCCTTCGCCGCCTTCATGGCGGATGAGACGGTCAAGTGGGGCGCCGCCGCCAAGGCCTCGGGCGCCACTCTGAAGTGAGGCGCCACAGCGCGACGTGAAACGGGGCCGGGCGGCGACGCCCGGTCCTTTTTTATGGCTCAGCTAAAGCGCGGCCAGGTGCCGCCCAGGCGCCGGGTCAGGTCGGCGGCCGCGGGCATGAGCAAGGCGCGCATGGCGGCGATCTCGTCCGTGCCGAAGCGCTCGCGCGGGCCGGACAGGGAGACGGCGCCGATGAGGCCCGCCGGCCCGAAGACGGGGGCGGCAAGGCCCGCGCAGGCGGGGTCCCGCTCGCCCAGCGAAAGCGCCCAGCCTTCCGCGCGCAGGGTATCGAAGCCCTCCCCGGCGGTGCCCTCGAAGGCCAGGATCACCCGGCCGGCGGCGCCCACCTTCAAGGGATAAGTCGCGCCCGCCGTCACCCGGTCGAGGGTGGGGTGGCGGGAATCCACGCGCAGCAGGCAGAGCCGGCGTTCCCCATCCTGGCGCATATGGAAGGAGGCGCTTTCCGTGCCCTTGTCCACCAGATCCTGGAGCACGGGCAGCACCTGGCCGCGCAGGGCATTCTTGCGCTCATGGGCAAGGCCGAGGCGGAAGGCGGTGGGGCCGAGATCATAGCGCCCGTCGCGCAGGCGCGTGGCATAGCCATTGTGCTCCAGCGAGGCCATGAGGCGCAAAATGGTGCTCTTATAGAGCCCGGTCACGCGGGAGAGGTCCGCAAGGCTCACCGGACCTTCGCCCTGTTCCAGCGCCGCGACGATGGCGAATGCCCGCTCCACCGCGGCGACGCCCCCATCGGGGGAGGTGAAGGTCTGCTTCTCGGCCACGCCCGTCTCCCTGAAGGCGGCTTCCGCCGCCGTCCTGCCATTCCCGTCAACCGGGGCTTACACCAAAAAAGAGGGCGATTCACCGCCTCGCGCGCCTGTGCGGCGCGGCGAGGGGGATCGCCCTCAGGATGTGGAACGCGCGCCGGGAGGAAGGCGGCGGGAGCGTCCCGCAATGGGGCCGCGCCGGCCGCCGGGTCAGGGCAGGCCGGCGGCCGGCGCGGCGGCGCCGTCAGCTTTCGCCGGCGGCGATGATGCGGCTGACCACGGGCCAATAGAGGTCGGCAAAGCCCGCCTCCTGGGTGCGGGCGAGCAGCCGGTCGGCCAGCTCCGCCCCCTCCAGCTTCAGGCCCACGGAGCCCGCCAGAGAGAGGGCATAGGAAATGTCCTTGCGGGCATAGGAGGTGGAGAAGGCGCGCTCGGGGAAGGTGTCGGGCACCACCGCCTTCATGCCGTGATTGCGCAAAGCGAAGCTGTCCGCCGAGCCCTTCATGAGGGTCTCGAACAGGAGCTTGCCGTCCACCCCGGCGCGCTTGGCGGTGGCGATGGCTTCCGACAGCGCCACCACCGTTTCCACCAGCACCATATTGTTGAGGATCTTGACGATCTGCCCCGCGCCCACCGGCCCGCAATGGGTGATGTCGCTGGCGAAGGTGGCGAGCAGCGGGCGGATGGCGGCGAACGTCTCCTCGTCCGCGCCCACCATGATGGAGAGCGTGCCCTCTTCCGCCGCCTGCCGGGTGCGGGCGATGGGGGCATCCGCATAGATGGCGCCCTTTTCCGCGAAGCGGGCGGCGATGTCGCGCGTCAGCTCCACCGGCGAGGTGCCGAGGTCGACGATCACCTGGCCCGGCCGGGCGCCGGCGAGCAGGCCGTTCTCGCCCAGCGTCACGGCTTCCACATGGGCGCCGCTCGGCAGCGCCATGAGGATGACGTCGCAGGAGGCGGCGAGCGCGGCAAGGCTCTCGGCGCGCGTCACCCCGAAGGCGGCGAGCCGCTCCAGGGGCGCGTCCGCCCGGTCAAAGCCGATGACGGGGCGCCCGCTCTTCTGTGCGAGGTTGCGGCACATGGGCTCGCCCATGACGCCGAGCCCGATGAAACCAACCGAACCCGTCATTGATTGAAGCCCTTCTCGTCGCCGCCCACCAGCGGCCCCATGTCCCAATAGATGCCCTTGGCCTGCTGGTAGAGGCGCACGCCGGAAATGCCCTTCTCGCGCCCGATGCCGCTTTCCTTGAAGCCGCCGAAGGGGGTGGCGATGGACAATTGCTTGTAGGTGTTGATCCACACCGTGCCCGCCTCGATGGCGCGGGCGACGCGGTAGGCGCGGCGATAATCCGCCGTCCAGATGCCGCAGGCGAGGCCATAGACGCTGTCATTGGCCTGGGCGACCACGTCCGCCTCGTCGTCGAAGGGCAACAGGACGAGCACCGGGCCGAAGATTTCCTGCTGGGCGGCGCTGGAGCGGTTGGTCAGGCCGCAAATGAGGGTCGGCCGGTAGAAGGCGCCGGCGGCAAGCGCGGCATCATCGGGGCGGGCGCCACCGGAGATGATCTCGCCGCCTTCCTTGCGGGCGGTCTCCACCATGCGCTCCACGCGGTCGCGGTGCGGGAAGGAGGCCAGCGGCCCCATCTTCACGCCGGCTTCCGTGGGCAGGCCCACCTTCAGCGCGTCGGTGGCGGCCTTCAGGCGTTCGGCGAAGGCATCGAAGACGGCGCGCTGCACGAACAGGCGCGAGCCGGCGACGCAGGACTGGCCCGACCCCTCGAAAATGCCGCCCATGACGCCGGCCACGGCCGCGTCGAGATCGGCATCGGCGAACACGATATTGGGCGACTTGCCGCCCAGTTCCAAGGCGGCGGGAATGAGCCGGTCGGCGCAGATGCGCCCGATGGCCCGGCCCGTCTCGGTGCCGCCGGTGAAGGAGACCATGCGCACGCCGGGATGGCGCACCAGGGACACGCCGGCTTCCCCGCCAAGGCCGGTCACCACATTGAGGATGCCGGCGGGCAGGCCCGCCTCGGCGGCGATACGCGCCACCAGAAGCGCGGCGGTGGGCGTCACCTCGGAGGGCTTGACGATGACCGCGTTTCCGGCGGCGAGCGCCGGGGCCACCTTCTGCGCCTCCATGGTGAGGGGCGAGTTCCAGGGCGTGATGGCGGCCACCACCCCCATGGGCTCATAGACCGCCATGGACAGATAGTCGCCGCGCGGCGGCGTCAGGTCGCCGCCCAGCGTCTCGCAGACCCCGGCGAAATAGCGGAAGGTGGCGATGGCGCTCGCCACCTGGGTCCGGCACTCGGCCATGACCTTGCCGTTCTCGCGCATCTGGATGGCGGCCAGTTCGTCGGCATTGGCGGCCATGCCGTCGGCGATGCGGGCGATGATGCGGGCGCGCTCATGGGGGCGCAGGTTGCGCCATTTCGCCGAATGCACCGCCGCCTGGGCGGCTTTGACGGCAGCGTCCACGTCGGCGGCGGAGGCGGCGGACACCTCGTAATTCACCGCGCCGGTGGCGGGATTGATGGAGGCGAAGGCCGGTCCCGTCCCCTGGACGGGCTGGCCTGCGACGAAGAAGGGCAGGGCGGTCATGAGGTCCTCACAAAAAGCCGGCCCGCGTTCGGGGGCGGGCCGGCTGGAAGGGATCAGCGCTTGACGAGCGGGCACTCGCTCTCGCTCAGCGGCCGGAACGACTCCGAGCCGGGGAAACGCTGGACGGTCTTGTAGAAGTCGTTCTCGTACTTGGACTCGGCCGGGGTCTTCACCTGCATCAGGTACATGTCGTGCAGGACACGGCCGTCGGGACGGATCACGACATCCTTGTTGTACATGTCGTTGACCTTCATCTCGTGCATCTTGGCGGCGACCTTCTCGCCATCCTTGGTGCCGAGGGCCTTCACGGCTTCGAGGTAATGCTTCACGCCGGAATAGACGCCCGCATGGATCATGCTCGGCACCTTGCCGCCGGTCTGCGCCATGAAGCGCTTGGTCCAGGCGCGGGTGTCGTCATTGAGGTCCCAGTAGAAGGAGGTGGTGACCTGCAGGCCCTGCGCCGCCTTCACGCCCAGCGCCTTCACATCGGTGATGAAGACCAGGAGGCCGGCGAGCTTCTGGCCGCCTTCCACGATGCCGAATTCGCCCGCCTGCTTGATCGCGGTCTGCACGTCGCGGCCGGAGGTGGCGAGGCCCACCACATTGGCCTTGGAGGCCTGAGCCTGGAGCAGGAAGGAGGAGAAGTCGTTGGTGCCGAGCGGATGGGCCGCCTGGCCCAGCACCTTGCCACCCGCCGCATCGATGAACTTCGTCGCGTCGCGCTGGAGCGCATGGCCGAAGGCATAGTCGGCCGTGATGAAGTACCAGCTCTTGCCGCCCGCCTTGGTGATGGCCTGGCTGGTGATCTTGGCCAGCGCATAGGTGTCGTAGGTGAAGTGGAAGGAAAAGGGCGTGCAGGCCTTGCCGGTGAAGTCGGAGGAGGCCGGGCCGTTGACGATGAAGATCTTCTTGCGCTCCTTGGCGGCTTCCAGGATGGCAAAGCCTGCGGAGGAGGCGGCGCCGTCCGCGATCAGGTCGACGCCTTCATTGTCGAACCATTTGCGGGCGGTGGCGGAGGCGATGTCGGCCTTGTTCTGGTGGTCGGCATTGACGATCTCAATGCGCATGCCATTGACCGAGTTGCCGAAATCCTCAGCCGCGAGGCGGGCCGCGGCGACCGAGCCCTGGCCGCCATTGTCGGCGAAGACGCCGGACTGGTCGTTCAGGATGCCGATGCGGATGACGTCGTCGGCTGCAGAGGCGAGGCTGGGTGCGGCCAGGGCCAGCGCGCCCGTGAGCGCGGCGGCGAGCCGGGTTGCGGTGTTCATCTTGGATCCTCCGGTTTATTGCTTGTCGTGAAGCGCCCGCACCTCTTCGAGGACGGGGGCGATATAGGCCCGGAACTGCTCCGGATTTTCGCTCATGGGGAAATGGCCGAGCCGGTCCATGACCGTGACCTTGGCGCCGGGAATGGAGGCGGCGGTGCGCAAAGTGTCCTGCGGCGCGCACGAATAGTCATATTCGCCGGTGAGCAGGAACAGCGGGCACACCGTCGTGTCGATGGCAGCGGTGCGGCCGCGCAAATCGCCGTCCACGCGATAGAAATAAAGGTCGCCCTTGAAGACGCCGGGGCCGCTCTGCTTGTAGTGCCACAGCGTCTCGCGGCGCCGGGCGGGGGGCACGTCCGGCGACATGAGGCCGGAGACCAGCGCCGCGCAGGCTTCCCCGCCATGCACGTCGGGCCGGTTGAGCCAGGTGGTGTCGTACCAGGGCTGCTGGAAGTCCGCCGCCTCCAGGCCGATGAGGGCGGAAAACTCAGCCGCATGGTCGATGGCCAAATTCAGGACGATGCGCCCGCCGATGGAGCAGCCCATCACCACCGGCCGTTCCAGCTCCAGCGCGCCGCAGAAGGCTCGGATGGCGGCCGTATAGGCGGCGGTGGTGAGGCGATATTCGCTGCCGTCCCAGTCTTCCGGCGGATTGGACTTGCCGTGGAAGGGCAGGTCGAAGGCCAGGACGCGGAAGTGGCGGGTGATCTCTTCATCGCACAAGAGGTGCCGCCACTGGCGGGCGTCCGAGCCGGCAGTGTGCAGGCAGACCAGGGGAATGCCGGCGCCGGCTTCCTCGAAATAGATCCGGTGGGGGCGGCCATCGATCTCGCAGTGGAGATAGCGGCCCACCATGGGCTCGAGGCGCGGGGTCATGGGTGCGCCTCCGAAGGGGACGCCGCAGCGCGGGGCAGGGCCAGCAGGTCCTTGAAATATTGCAGGTTGGCGATGAAGGGGTGGAGGTCCCCCTCCAGGCCCGCCGCGCCACTCTTGGTCAGCGCCAGCAGATCGTGTGAGCCGGCGCGGGGCAGCGGCTTCCAGAATTCCAGGAACGCCTCGGGGGTCGCCCGATAGGCAAAGCGCCAGCTCGCCATCAAACGCGGCCCGGCCTCCATGGCGGTGATGCGGCCGTCCACGATGCGGGTGTGGAAGGGCCGTGTGGGGGTGCCGAGAAGGCAATCCACGGTGAGGAAACGCCCGCGCTCCACGAGCTGCGGATGGCTCTCCAGCAAGGCGGGCAGCCGCGCGAGGCGTGCCGTCACGGCCTCCAAGGCCGTGTCCGGCTCCGGGACCTGCGGGTCCGGGTGATGGGGCAAGCGTCTCTCCCGTTGTTCTGTTAGACAGAATGAGTGTTCTTTTTTATGAGACGAACTATACACAGCCGAACCCCGCACGCAAGCGGGTCGGAAACGGGAGGACCGGGATGGAGTGGGAGGTCTATGCGCTGCGCTATGGCGAACAGGCGCGCACGGCAGGCATGAACATGATCGGGTCCACCGATCCCCATGATCTGCCCATGCCGCTGGACTTCTATGTCTGGCTGCTGCGCTCAGGGCCGCGGACCATCCTGGTGGATACCGGCTTTCGCGCCGTGGGCGCGCCCGAGCGGGGCCGGCGCATCCTGCGGCAGGTGGAGGACGGGCTGGCGGAGCTTCAATGCGATCCGGCCGGGGTGAGAGATGTGATCATCACCCATCTGCATTACGACCATGCGGGCAATCTCGACCTCTTCCCCGCCGCCACCTTCCATCTCCAGGAGCGCGAGATGGGGTTCGCCACCGGCCGCCACATGTGCGTCGGCGCCATCCGCCATGCCTATGACGTGGAGGACGTGGTGAAGATGGTGCGCGCGCTCTACCAGGACCGGGTGCGCTTCCATGCGGGCGAGGGCGAGGTGGCGCCGGGGGTGAGCGTGCACCATGTGGGCGGGCACACGGACGGCCTGCAAATGGTGCGCGTGGAGACCCAACGCGGCCCGGTGGTGCTGGCGAGCGATGCCAGCCATTTCTACGCCAATATGGAGCGGGGGCTCACCTTTCCCATCGTCTTCAACCTGGGCGAAATGGCCGCCGGCTGGGCCAAGGCCCACAAGCTGGCGGGCGCGAAAGACCGCGTCATTCCCGGTCATGATCCGCGCGTGCGCGCGCTCTATCCCGCCGTGCCGGGAACCGGCGGCGAGACGGTGGCGCTGCATCGGCCGCCAGTGGGGGAAGGGTGAGGGGGCGGCCTCTGCCGTCCTCAAGCGACACCGGCGGAACGGATCGGGAAAGCGACTTGCCCGCTGATTCGCGCCCCTTTTGGTCCCCTCCCGTTCCAGGGGCGGTGCAGCATCTGTCCCGATCCGGGACAAGCTGCCCTTGCGCGACATTGTGAGGCGCGCGGCGGCGGCCTAGAGTCGGATCCGACCAGAGGGGACGACATGCGATCCCCTCTGGTCGGTGAATCGCCCTCCAGGCTCGGGCGCAAAGGATGACCGGGAGCACCTCTTGCGACACGCCTTCATCCGCCTCGCGCTGGCCGGCCTCGCCATGCTCGGGCTTCTCGCCGCCGGGGCTGGCGCGCAGGCGCAGGAGAAAGTCAGCTTTCCCTCCCGCGATGGCACCACGCTGGACGGCTATCTCTTCCGCGCGAAAGCAGCGAACGGGCCCGGCCCGGCGGTGGTCTTCGCCCATGGCTGTGGTGGCCTGATCGGCAAGACCGGCATCAATGCCCGCGAGACCGACTGGGCGCAGCGCCTCACCGGGGCGGGCTACAACGTGCTCATGGTGGACAGCTTCACGCCGCGCGGCGTGAAAACCATGTGCGCGCCCGCCACCTTCCGGTCCGAGGTGTATCGCGCCCGACCGCAGGACATGTATGGCGCGCTCGCTTATTTGCAGGCGCAAGCCTTCGTGGACCCCGGCCGCATCGCGCTCATGGGCTGGTCGCAGGGCGGCGGAGCGGTGTTGAACACGCTGCGCGTCAACAGTGCCGCCCGCCCCGCCGGCCTTGCCCCGGCGCGAGACTTCCAGGCGGCGGTCGCCTTCTATCCCGGCTCATGCAGCGCCGACCGTCAGCGCGGCGGCTGGTCAACCCGCATCCCGCTTCTGGTGCTGACCGGGGAAAAGGACGTCTGGACCCCGCTTCAACCCTGCGAAGCGCTGCTGACGGAGGCGGCGAGCGCGGGCAGTCCGGTGACGCTGCGCATCTATTCCGGCGCCTATCACGATTTCGACTGGCCGGGCCTTGCCTATCGCGAACGCCCGGAATTCCGCACCAAGGAAGGCGTCGTGCCGATCGTCGCCACCGATCCCGCCGCCCGCGCCGATGCGCTCGCCCGCGTGCCGACCTTTCTCAGCCGGCATCTCGAACCAGGCGCCCAATGAGCGCTCTCACTCCCGCCCGCCACGAAAGGCGTTCTGGTCGATGCCGTGGCGGTGGAGCTTGTCGTAGAAGGTCTTGCGGGGGATGCCGAGGGCTTTGACGGTGGCCTGCACGTCGCCCTGATGGGCGGCGAGCGCGGCGCGGATCTGCTCGGCCTCATAGGCCTCCACCCGCTGGGGCAGGGGCGGGGCGCCGGTGTCGGGCTCCGGTGGGGCGGGGGCGTCCACCAGGCCGAGGGCGACGCGCTCCACATAGTGGAGAAGCTCGCGCACATTGCCTGGCCAGTCATGGGTTTCCAGCCGGTCGAGCACCGCGCGCCCCACCACGGGCGGGGGACGGCGGAAGCGCTTGGCGGCGGCGGCGAGGAAATGGGAGAAGAGCAGCGGCACGTCCGAGCGGCGCTCCCGCAAGGGGGGAATGCGCACGGTCGCCACATGCAGGCGGTAATAGAGATCCTCCCGGAACCGCCCGGCCTTCACCAGCTCCAACAGGTTGATCTTGGCGGCGGCGACCACGCGGATGTCCACCCGCCGGCCCTCATTGGCGCCGAGCGGGATCACCTCGCGGGCCTCCAGCACCCGCAGCATCTTCACCTGGAGGGCCGGGGACATGGCCTCGATCTCGTCCAGGAACAGCGTGCCGCCATGAGCGAACACGATCCGCCCCACGCGCTTCTTGAGCGCGCCGGTAAAAGCGCCGGCCTCGTGGCCGAAGAGTTCGCTCTCGATCATGGTCTCGGGCAGCGCGCCGCAATTGACCGCCACGAAGGGCCGCGCCGCCCGGGGACCCAGGCGATGGAGGAGATTGGCCACCACCTCCTTGCCCGAGCCCGTCTCGCCTTCCACCAGCACGTCCACGTCCGCATCGGCGAGCTGGCGGATGGTCTGGCGCAGGCGCTCCATGGCGGGGTCGGCGCCGAGCAGCGGCAAGTCCTCCTCGGCCAATTCGGCCGCATGCTGGGCGGCGAGCTGGGCGGCGCGGCGCAGCTCGCGATTTTCCAGCACCAGCCGGCGCTTCTCCAGTGCATGGCGGATGGAGCCGAGCAGCCGCTCGCCGGAATAGGGCTTGGCGAGGAAGTCATAGGCCCCCTCCCGCATGGCCTCCACCGCCATGGCGATGTCGCCATGCCCGGTGATGAGAATGACGGGCAGGTCCGCATCGCGCCGTTTCAGCCGCCGGAACAGTTCGAGCCCGTCCATGCCGGGCATGCGCACGTCGGTGACCACCACGCCGGGAAAGCCGGCGTCGATGGCGTCCAGCGCCGCCTCCGCGCTGGCGAAGGGCAGGGCGGCAAGGCCCGCCAGCATGAGCGACTGGATATTGGCGGCGCGCAGGCTGTCGTCATCGTCGATGAAGGCCACGTCCGGCGGCCGGTCGGCGACATGCGCCATGGTCAGGCCCTCGCCAAAGTGAGAATGAAGACCGCGCCGGGCCCCTCGCCAGCGGTGAAGGTGCCGCCGCATTCGGCGACGATGTCGCGGGCGATGACGAGGCCGAGGCCGAGCCCTTCCGGCTTGGTGGTGACGAAGGGCATGAACAGGGCCTCGCGCACGCTCGCCGCCAGCCCCGGCCCGTTGTCGGAGACGGTGACCACCGCCATGGTTCCCTCCGTCCGCGCGGTGATGCGGATGCGCCCGTCGCGCCGCCCATCCAGCGCCTCGATGGCGTTCTGCAGCAGGTTCACGAACACCTGTTCCAGGCGGATGCGAGCGGCGCGCACCACCAGGTCGGTGATGGGGATGTGGATCTCCAGCGCCACTTTCTGTTCGGCGAGGCGATGGCGCACCAGAAGGCGCGCCCCTTCCAGCACGGCGCGCAGCGATACCGGCTCCATGTCGGCGGGGGCCTTGCGGGCGAACGCGCGCAATTCGCCGGTGATGGCGCCCACCCTTTGCGTGAGGTCGTCGATGATGGCGAGATTGGCGCGGGCGGAGGCGGGATCGCCCCGCTCCAGGAACAGGCGGGCATTTTCCCCATAGGTGCGGATGGCCGCCACAGGCTGGTTCACCTCATGGGCGACGGAGGCGGCGAT
The DNA here is from genome assembly GCF_017742835.1 of Aquabacter sp. L1I39. GTDB lineage: Bacteria > Pseudomonadota > Alphaproteobacteria > Rhizobiales > Xanthobacteraceae > L1I39. The sequence goes on along the minus strand of NZ_CP072392.1, from coordinate 4,872,480 downwards.
CTGGCCAAGCACCGCCAGCTTGTTGGCCTGCACCAGTTCGTCCTGAAGATGGCCGAGGGCGGCCTGGGTGCGGCGGCGCTCCTCCATCTCGGCGGTGAGGCGGGCATTGGCGTCGCTGAGCGCCTGTGTCCGCTCGCTGACGCGGGCCTCCAGTTCCCGCCGGGCGGTCGTCGCCCGGTCCCGCTCGCGGGCAAGACTGCGCCGGCGGGCGGTCCAGATGCCGACACCGCCGAAGCCCGCCACCCCCAGCAGCAAGGCGAGCGAGCGGGCCGCCGTGGTGGCCAGCGGCACCGAGGGGGCTGTCGGGGCAAGCACATGGAGCGTCCAACCGGACGTGCGCAAGGGCGCGTCGGAGGCAACGAAGGTCTGGCCCGCCAGGGCTGGCGGGGCCGCGACCACGGCGGCGCCCGGCAGGTCGCGCGCGGGGCGGATGGGCAGCATGGCGAGCGGGGCATCGCCGAACTGGAGGCTGGCGCGGATCTCCGCCCGCTGGGCTGCATCCAGCGGCACCGTGGTGTGAAAGCGCCAGGCCGGCTCGCTCGCCACCAGCACGATGCCGCGCTCATCGGTGACGAAGGCAGGTTCCGGCAGGGCGTGCCAGGCGTCCTCCGTGGCGCCGAACTCCGCCTTCACCACCACCACGCCGAGCGGCCCCGTGGTGCCCTCGATCCGCCGCGAGAGATAAAGGCCCGGCCGATGGCTCACCGTGCCGAAGGCGAAATGCGCGGCCTGGCCGTCTTTCATGGCGCCGGTGAAATAGGGGCGGAAGGCGTAGTTGCTGCCGACGAAGCTCTCGGCGGTGCGGTAATTGCTGGCGGCGCGGGTCAGGCCCTGGGCGTCGATCACATAGATGGCGCCCGCCCGGCTTTCCTGCGCGATGCGCTCCAGCCGCTCGTCGAGGGCGAGGAGCTGGCCCTCCTGCGGATCGGCAAGGGCCGCCCGCACGCCGGGATCATCGGCGAGCACCAAAGGCAAGGAGCGCTGCTTTTCGATCTCCGAGCGCAGCATGGCGCCGCGCAGCGCCACCGCTGCTTCCGCCGTGGCCCGCAATTGGGAGAGCGCCCAATTCTCCGCCACCCGCGCGGCCGCTGCGTCCAGCATCACCAGGGCGCCGAGTGCCAGCGTGACGAGGATCAGAAAGGAGAGGCGGCGCCGGCGGGGCGCGCGGGCACCGGCCGCTGGCGAAGGGGAGGGAGGCGGCGCGGGGGCCAGGGGGGCCTCCGATACGGAATGGTCGCTATTGGCCAGGGGAGGGCTCCGGAATGTGCGGAAAGTCGCACGCGACTTTGGGCGATATTGTGCGAAATTTCGCACATTGCGTCAAATCAGCGGCAGCGACACGGCAAAAAGACGTGTGAATTCAAGCGGGTTTCCGAGCCCCTGATGCCGCGCGCCCTGGCACGGGGCTTGCCGAAGGAGGCGCGAGGCATCCGCCTCGTCCGTTCACCCGGTCCCGAAGGCGCCCTGTTTGAAGAGGTGCCGAAGGCCCAAAGGAGAAACGCCCATGGCGCTCGCCGTTCCGGCGCCGGCCCCGGCCGCGCGTCGCAAGCTGCATCATCACCTGTATTTCCAGGTGCTCGTGGCCATCATTCTCGGCATCCTGCTGGGCCACTTCTACCCCAAGTTCGCGGTGGAACTGCGTCCCCTGGGCGATGCCTTCATCAAGCTGGTGAAGATGGTCATCGCCCCCGTGATCTTCCTCACCGTGGTCAGCGGCATCGCGGGCATGCGGGACCTCGGCAAGGTCGGGCGCGTGGCCGGCAAGGCCATGATCTACTTCCTCACCTTTTCCACCCTGGCGCTCATCATCGGCCTCGTGGTCGGCAATGTGGTGCAGCCCGGCGCGGGCATGAACATCAATCCCGCGACGCTGGACCCCAAGGCGACCGCCGACTACATCGCCAAGGCCCACGATTCCACCATCGTCGGCTTCCTGATGAACATCATCCCGGCGACGCCGTTTAGCGCCATGGCCTCCGGTGACATTCTCCAGGTGCTGTTCTTCGCGGTTCTGTTCGGTATCGCGCTCGCCGGCATCGGCGACAAGGCCGAGCCGCTTTTGACCGTGCTGCACTCCACTGCCCAGGGCATGTTCCGCCTGGTGGCCATCCTGATGCGCGCGGCCCCCGTCGGCGCCTTTGGTGCCATGGCCTTCACCATCGGCCGCTACGGCCTCGGCTCTATCGTGAGCCTGGCCATGCTGCTGGTGACCTTCTACATCACCTCGTTCCTGTTCGTGTTCGTGGTGCTCGGCGCGGTCGCCCGCTACAACGGCTTCTCGCTCTGGAAGCTCCTGAAATACATCAAGGAAGAGCTGCTCCTTGTGCTCGGCACCTCGTCCTCGGAAGCCGCGCTGCCGAGCCTGATGGAAAAGATGGAGAAGGCGGGCTGCCACCGCTCCGTGGTTGGGCTCGTGGTGCCTACCGGCTATTCCTTCAACCTGGACGGCACCAACATCTATATGACGCTGGCGGCGCTCTTCATCGCCCAGGCCACCGGCATCCATCTCAGCCTGTGGGATCAGATCCTGCTTCTGCTGGTGGCCATGCTGTCCTCCAAGGGCGCGGCGGGCATCACCGGCGCGGGCTTCATCACGCTCGCCGCCACGCTCTCCGTGGTGCCTTCCGTTCCGATTGGCGGCATGGCGCTCATTCTCGGTATTGACCGCTTCATGTCCGAGTGCCGGGCCATCACCAATTTCATCGGCAACACGGTGGCCACCATCGTGGTGGCTCGCTGGGAAGGCGAATTGGACGAGGCGCGCCTGGCTGCCGCCCTCTCCGGCCGGGTTCCGCTTGGCCATGAGATGAAGGTGGCCGAGGAATATATGGACGCCATCGACTGAACACCCCGCTCCGGCGCCGTGCAGGGCGCCGGGCGATCGCCGCGGCCGACGGTGAGGGGCCGAAGCCGCGACACCGGTTCCTGCGGGGGAGCCGGGGAGGCCGCGATGCGAGAGCGTCGCGGCCTTTCTCATGGGCGCCTCACCCTTCCGCGCCGGCCAGGGCCGCGGGGGTCAAGGCCTCGCCCATGGCCTCGAACAGCACCACCCGGTCCCGCCCCAGCGCCTTGGCCCGATAAAGGGCACGGTCGGCCTCCGCCACCAGGCGATCCGTGTCGGCGGCCGCGCCCTGGTGAGTCGCCGCGCCGATGCTGGCGGTGACGCGTCCGGTGAGCGGATGGGGCATGTCGGCCGCCGCGATGTCGGCCCGAATGGCCTCCGCCAGCACGGCGGCGCCCGCAGCGTCGGTTCCCGGCAGGAGGATGGCGAATTCCTCGCCGCCATAGCGGGCGGCCATGTCGTCGGCCCGGTGCACCGCTTGGCCCAAACGCTGTCCCGCCCGTCGCAGCACCGCATCGCCGGCCGGATGGCCCGACACGTCATTGACCGCCTTGAAGTGGTCGAGGTCGACCAGCAGCAGCGAGACCGGAGCGCCAGTGCGCCGCGCCCGCCGGCCGGCCCGCTCCAGTTCCTCGTCGAAGGCCCGGCGATTGCCGAGGCCGGTCAGGGAATCGGTGTCGGCGCGGCGCTTCAGGTCCTGGTTGATCTTCCACAAGTCCAGCTCGTCCATGGCGATGGCGCCGAGGTCGGTGAGAGGGGCGATGTCGACGCCCGAGGTCTCCCGCACGGCCGCTCCGAGCACACACAGCGTGCCCACCGCCAGGTCCGGCGCCATCATCAGCGGCACCCCCGCATAGAAGCGGAACGGCAAAGAGGCCGCCACCGGATGGCCGACGAGGCGCGGGTCCGTGTGAAGGTCCCCCACCACCAGCGGTTGGCCGCTCTCGACGATGAGGTTGCACACCGTCCGCCGCCGCTCGATCACCGGCGCCAGACCGGGGCCGGACATCGCCTTCATCCACTGGTACGCATCGTCGATGAAGGACAGGAAGGCCACATCCACCTGATAGAGCGCGGTGGCGAGGCGGGTCAGCCGGTCGAACCGCTCATCCTGCCCGGTATCCATGATGTTGCAGGCGGCCAGCACCCGGAGGCGTTCGGCTTCGTTCGCGGGTGGTCGGGGCGGCTGCCACATTCTGTCGCTCCGTGGTCGCGGGTCGCTGGTTGGGGCAAGGTGTCCCCGGGCGATGGGGAATGGCAAGGGCGGGCGTCCCCCTCACGGGAACGTGCAGCTTGGCGGTGGCCTCTTTGGCGGCAGGTCGGGCGTCGGAGGGGACGGAGGGGGCAGGAGAGGGGCCTGCGTGGCGCGGGAACCCGGCCAAGCCCAGTTCAGGCCGTCCGGCGCCTTGATCCACCCTTGTTCCGTGGCGTCCAAGCCGAGATCACCGGCCATTTTGGCCCTATTCGTCGGCGAGCCGTCCATGGGTGTGGGTCGAATCGGCCAAGGTCTCGATCACCCGGCACTCCCCCACCCGCCCCGCGGCACATTGCTCCACCATCTTGCGCAACTCGCTCCGGAGCCGCTCCAACCGGGCGATCCGGCGCTCCACATCCTGGAGCCGGGCGGTGGCGATGGCATCGGCCGTAGCGCAGGATTGGTCAGGATCATCCTGCAATTTCAACAGGGTACGGATCTCGTCCATGGGAAAGCCCAGCTCGCGCGCATGGCGGATGAAGGCGAGCCGGCGCAGGTCGTCCGCCCCATAAAAGCGCCGGTTTCCCTCGCTGCGCGCCACTGCCGCCAGCAGGCCGATCTCCTCGTAATAGCGGATTGTAGGTATTTTTATACCACTTAACTTTGCCGCCTCCCCGATGGAATAGTCCAGTTCCGCCATTTTCCTCTTGCTCCTCCAGTCACTGGAGGATGTACCCACCCTGCCGGTTCCACAAGCGCCCCAGCGGCCCCAGATGGAGTTCGGCCATGTCGCAGGCGTCGTCCGCCACCACCCGTTTTCGCGTCGAGGGCATGGATTGCGCCTCCTGCGCCTTGAAGATCGAAACCGCCGTGCGCCGCCTTCCCGGCGTCGCGGCGGCGTCTGTCTCGGTCCAGGCGGGGACGCTGATTGTGGAGCATGGTCAAGGCTTTGAGGCGGACCGGGTGACCCGGCAGGTGGCCGGGCTCGGCTATGGGGTGAGGCCGGCCAATGCCGCTTCCCCCACCACACAAGCCGCGCCCTGCTGCGCCCACGCGCATGCCGATCATGCGCCCGCGCCCCCGCACGACCATTCCCATGCTCCCGCCGCCGTCGCGCCCGCCGCCGCCCCTTGGTGGCGCAGCCGCAAGGCGCGCCAAGCGGTGATCTGCGGCCTCGCCATTGTTCTGGCCTGGATGTCCGGCCGCATCTGGCCGGCGTCCGACCTGTGGGTCTTCCTCGCCGCCCTGCTGGTGGGCCTGCTCCCCATCGCCCGCCGCGCCCTGGCCGCCGCCCGCGCCGGCGCACCCTTCACCATCGAGACCTTGATGACCATTGCGGCGGTCGGCGCCGTGGCAATCGGGGCTGCGGAAGAGGCTGCCGCGGTGGTGTTCCTGTTCCTGATTGGCGAGATTTTGGAAGGAGTTGCCGCAAGTCGCGCCCGCGCCAGCATCGCTGGCCTCACTGCCCTCCTGCCCAAGACGGCGTTGCTTCAGGAGGACGGCAGCGCGCGCGAAGTGCCGGCGGAAACGCTGATCCCCGGCGCCGTCATCCTGGTGCGCCCCGGCGACAGGATCGCGGCGGATGGTCTTGTTCTGGAAGGGGAAAGTGCCGTCGACGAAGCCCCCGTCACCGGCGAAAGCATGCCCAAGCTCAAGGCGCCCGGCGATACCGTGTTCGCTGGCACCATCAATGGCGAGGCGGGCCTGAAGGTGGAAGTCACGGCCGCCGCCGCCGACAACACCATTGCCCGCATTGTGAAGTTGGTGGAGGAGGCCCAGGAAAGCAAGGCACCCACCGAACGCTTCATCGACAAATTCTCCCGCTATTACACGCCCTTGGTGCTGGTGGCCGGCGCCCTGGTGGCGCTGGTGCCACCCCTGGTCTACGGACAGGCTTGGGGAGATTGGACCTATCGCGGCCTTGCCGTTCTGCTGATCGGCTGCCCCTGCGCGCTGGTCATCTCCACCCCCGCCGCCATCGCCGCGGGCCTGGCGGCCGGTGCCCGGCGCGGCCTCCTGATGAAGGGCGGCGCGGTGCTGGAACGCTTGCGCCAAGCCACTTTGGTGGCCTTCGATAAGACCGGGACGCTCACCGAAGGACGGCCGGTGGTGACGGACATCGTCGGGCTTGGCCGCACCGACGACGACGTGCTGGCGCTCGCCGCAGCGGTGGAGACCGGCTCAAGCCATCCGCTGGCCACCGCCATCCTGTCTGCCGCCGGAGAGAGGGGCCTTGCCGTGCCCCCGGTCTTCAGCGTGAAAGCTATTCCGGGACAAGGCGTTGCCGGTGTTGTGGACGGGGTGGGTATCGCCCTGGTCTCCCCTCGCGCCGCCACCGAGCGGTCGATTCTCCTGCCCGAGCAGGTGGCCCGGATCGCCGCCTTCAGCGATGACGGTAAAACCGTGGCCGTGCTCCTCATCAATGGTGCACCAGCCGGCATCCTCGCCTTGCGCGATGGTCTTCGGTCGGATGCCGAGCAGGGCATCAGGGCCTTGAGGGACATGGGTATTTCCGCCGCCATGCTGACCGGCGACAATCCCCGGGCGGCTGCGGCCATCGCCGCCCCCCTCGGCATCGAGGCCCATGCGGGCCTGCTGCCCCAGGACAAGCAGCGCCAGGTGCTGGCATGGCAGAGCGAGGGCCAGGTGGTGCTGAAGGTGGGCGACGGCATCAATGACGCCCCAGCGCTTGCCGCGGCCGATATTGGGATCGCCATGGGTGGGGGCACCGATGTGGCCCTGGAAACGGCCGACGCGGCCATCCTGCACGGCCGCGTGGCGGATGTCGCCCGCATGGTCCGCCTGTCTCGGCAGGTGATGCAGAACATCGCGCAGAACATCGCCATTGCCCTGGGACTGAAGGCGATTTTTCTGGTGACAACCATTGCCAGCATCACTGGCCTATGGCCCGCCATTCTCGCCGATACGGGGGCCACCGTCCTCGTCACCCTCAACGCCCTGCGCCTCCTCTCGCCCCGCCTGGACTAAGGCGGGGCGGCCGCGGAGCCGCCTCCACGAGTAAAGACGCGGGACAAAAGCCGTTCGACACGCTTCGGCCCGCTTTGGCCAACGTCGTTCGCTTGTATTTTGAAAGGCTTAGGATGGTGCTGCGAGAGAGGATTGAACTCTCGACCTCTCCCTTACCAAGGGAGTGCTCTACCACTGAGCTACCGCAGCGACTGGCGGCGACGAACGTTTCCGTCGCGAGCGGGCTGTTCCTGCCACAAGCCGGCGGGTGGTGCAAGCCTTGCCGACTGCGGAACTGACGGCAAGCTTGCTTACCCACAGATCCTCTCTCCGCTCGCGCTGCAACGCATCATTTTTGCGCTTGCACATGACTTGAGCATGACGGCGGCGCAAGCTAGCCTCCTACCGTGCGGCAACGAGGGGAAGCGGGGCTCATGTCGAAACCACGGACTCAGACCATCGGCGCCGTGCGGCGCACCTTCGCCCCCTGGGCCGACCCTTCGGCCACGCCGCTGATCCGGTTTGAGAATGTGATCAAGCGCTTCGGCGATTTCGTCGCCGTCAACAATGTCAGCATCGACATCTACGAGCGCGAATTCTTCGCCCTTCTCGGGCCCTCCGGCTGCGGCAAGACCACTTTGATGCGCATGCTCGCCGGTTTCGATGAGCCGACCGAAGGACGCGTCACCCTTGCGGGCCAGGACCTGGTGGGCGTGCCGCCCTATCAACGGCCAGCGAACATGATGTTCCAGTCTTACGCTCTGTTCCCGCACATGAGCGTCGCCGACAACATCGCCTTCGGTCCGCGTCAGGCCGGCTTGCCCAAGGGCGAGGTGACGCAGCGGGTTGAGGAGATGCTGGCCCTGGTGAAGTTGGAGAAGTTTGCCAAGCGCAAGCCGCACCAATTGTCCGGCGGCCAGCGCCAGCGCGTGGCGCTCGCCCGCGCGGTGGCCAACCGGCCGAAGGTCCTCTTGCTGGACGAGCCGCTGGGCGCTCTCGACAAGAAGCTGCGCGAGGAAACCCAGTTCGAGCTCATGGACCTGCAGATGAAGCTCGGCATGACCTTCCTGATCGTGACTCACGACCAGGAAGAAGCCATGACGGTTGCCGACCGCATCGCGGTCATGAACCAGGGCAAGCTCGTTCAGGTGGCGCCCCCCGCCACCATCTACGAGCAGCCCTCGACCCGCTATGTGGCGGACTTCATTGGTGATGTGAACATTCTCGACTGCAAGGTGGTGAACTGTGCGGGGGGAGAGGTGGTGCTGCACTCGCCGCTCACATCCGCGCCCATCCGCATGTCGCAGACGGTGGACGCCAAGGTGGGTGATACCGTCTTCCTGGCCGTGCGACCGGAAAAGATGCGGATCTCACTCGAAGCGCCAGCGGAGGGAACGGAAAATCTCTTCGAGGGCACCATCTGGGACATCGGATACCTGGGCGACCTGTCCATTTATCATGTGGAAACGCCATGCGGTACGCGCATCAAGGTGTCGCTGCCCAACCAGTCCCGTGTGGTCGAGCGGCCCATCACCTGGGAGGACAAGGTCTATGTGACCTTTGCTCCCCATGCGGGCGTGGTGCTCTGCAACTGAAGCTAGGCCGTCTCCCGCCATAGCGGGAGGCTTTTGGGAAGGCCGGGTCCGAGCGGGCCGGCCGTCGACCGCGAGGATGAAAAGGGGGCGCCCATGGCCATGGCGGGTGAAAAGGGACGCGGACGATTCTTCGTCATCGCCATTCCCTATATTTGGTTGCTGCTGCTGTTCCTGGTGCCGTTCTTCATCGTGATGAAGATCAGCCTGTCGCAGGATGTGATCGCGTCGCCGCCTTACACGCCGTTACTCGATCTCTCCAAGGGCTGGTCCGGCTTTTTGGACTTCGTGTCGCAGCTGTCCTTTTCCAATTACTTTTACGTGCTGGATGGGGACAATGAGTTTCTGGGTGCCTACGGCTCCAGTCTCGTCATTGCCTCCATCTCCACCATACTTCTGCTGCTGGTGGGGTATCCTATCGCCTATGGCATGGCGCGGGCCTCGCGAAGCATCCAGCCAACGCTGCTGATGCTGATCATCCTGCCCTTCTGGACCTCATTCCTGATCCGGGTCTATGCCTGGATCGGGATCCTGTCGCCCGAAGGCCTTCTCAATCAGGCGCTCCAGGCGGTGGGGCTGATTGATGAACCACTGCAGATCCTCAATACCGACCTCGCGGTCTATATCGGCATTGTCTATTCCTACCTGCCCTTCATGGTGCTGCCGCTCTATTCGGCCCTGGAAAAGCTGGACGGCACCTTGCTGGAGGCTGCGCAGGATCTTGGCTGCACTCCGCTGAAGGCCTTCTGGCTCATCACCTTTCCTCTCTCTTTGCCGGGCGTCGCGGCGGGTGCGCTCTTGTGCTTCATTCCGGCGGTGGGCGAGTTCGTGATCCCGGATCTGCTGGGTGGCTCCGACACCATGATGATCGGCAAGTCGCTGTGGACCGAGTTCACGGTGAACCGGTCCTGGACCTCCTCCTCGGCAGTGGCGGTGCTTCTGCTCTTGGTGCTGGTGGTCCCGATCGTGATCTACCAGAATATCCAGGCACGCCAGCTGGAGGCGGGAAAATGAACAAAGGCATGTCCTGGTTCAACGTGACGTCCATCGTCGCCGGCTTCGCTTTTCTCTACATCCCGATCCTGTTGCTGGTGATCTATTCCTTCAACGCCTCGCGTCTCGTCACGGTGTGGGCAGGCTTCTCCTTGCAGTGGTACGCTTCGCTGCTGGAAAATGAGCAATTGCTCGACGCCGCATGGGTGACGCTGCGTGTGGCCTTCATCTCCTCGCTCATTGCCACGGTTCTCGGTACCATGGCGGCGCTGGCGCTCACCCGTTACGGCCGCTTCTTCGGCCGGACCCTGTTCTCGGGCATGACCTATGCGCCGCTCGTGATGCCGGAAGTCATCACCGGCCTATCGCTACTGCTGCTGTTCGTGGCCATCGGCTTCGAGCGTGGCTTCTGGACCATCACGCTGGCGCACATCACCTTCACCATGTGCTTCGTTGCGGTGGTGGTGCAGTCGCGGCTCGTCACCTTCGACCGCTCGCTGGAAGAAGCGGCGCTCGATCTTGGTTGCACGCCTTTCAAGACCTTCTTCATCATCACGCTGCCACTGATCCTGCCAGCGGTGGTGTCGGGCTTCCTGCTGGCCTTCACGCTTTCCATGGATGACCTGGTGATTGCCAGCTTCACCACGGGCCCGGGAGCGACCACCTTGCCCATGCGCATCTATTCACAGGTGCGCCTGGGCGTGACGCCGGAAATCAACGCGGCTTGCACCATCCTCATCGCCATCGTCACAGTGGTGGTTCTCATCGCCTCCGTGGTCACCAAGCATCAGGAAAAGGTCCGCGAGGCTGAAGAGCGGGCGGCCGCCGCCCAATAGCGCAGGCCCGTCTCCTCCGGCCTTTGGCGCCCGGCTTCGGCCGGGCGCTGTCGTTTCTCATGCCGGGGATACGGTGCGGCCGTGCCACAGGCGCGGGAAAACGGCGCCGTGGAGTGGCACCACGCGAAACATTCTGCAAAAAGGAGAAACGGCGGAGAAATGGATCGGCGTCCGGGTGAATGCAGTACAGGGCAGATATTGGCGGCTTGCGCGCCCTGGCAGTCCTTCCGGTCGTCCTCTACCACCTCGACGAGCGGCTGGTGCCCGGCGGCTATGTGGGCGTCGACATTTTCTTCGTCATCTCCGGTTATCTCATCACCAAGCTCCTGGCCCGAGACCTTGACGAGCGGCAATTCAGCCTGCTGACCTTCTATGACCGGCGTGTCCGGCGCATCGTGCCTGCCTATGCGGCGGTGGCGCTCGCGACGTCGGTGGCGGCGCTCATTCTGTTGCCGCCGGGGATGCTTGTGGCCTTCGGGAAGTCGCTTCAGGCCGCCTCCACCTTTCTGGCCAACCGCTATTTCCTCTCCGCCACCGGCTATTTCGGCGCGGCGCCCGACGAGCAATGGCTGCTCCACACCTGGTCGCTCTCGGTGGAGGAGCAATTCTACCTGGCTTGGCCGCTGCTATTGGCGCTCCTGTTTCATCCGCGGCTTGCCCGCATCCGGCCCTATGTGATCTGGGCGCTGATCCTGGCGTCCCTGGTGGTTTCCACCCGCAATGCGGTGTTCCGGCCGGCGCCGGCTTTCTACAATTCCGCCGGCCGCTTCTGGGAATTGCTGTTGGGAGCGGCGCTGGCGCTCGGCTATCTGCCGCGCCTGCGCGCGCTCTGGCAGGGGGAGGCGGTGGCGCTGGTGGGCCTGGGGCTCATCGCCTTTGCCTATGCCACGTTCAATCACGACACGATCTTTCCCGGTGCCTCCGCGCTTGTCCCGACCCTGGGGGCCCTCTGCCTGATCTGGGCGGGGGAGGAGAGGCGGATCACGCGGGTCGGCCGCCTCCTGTCGCTTGCACCCTTGGTGTGGATCGGCCTCATCTCCTATTCGCTCTATCTGTGGCACTGGCCGATCATCGCCATCCATCGCTTCCTTACCTTCCGCGGGCCGGATCTCATGGAGGGCGTCGGCCTGTTCGTCGCCATGCTGCTGGTTTCCACGCTCTCCTGGCGCTTCGTTGAGGCACCATTCCGCCGCCATGGACCGGCGCGCCCTGCCAGCGAATGGCGCAGCGTCGGGGTTGGCGTGGCGGTGCTGGCGGGCTTGGCGGGCATTGCCTGGGTGATGGTGGCAACGGGGGGATTGCCCAGCCGCGCCACGGCCGCCTATCTAGAGGCTGAGCGGACGGTCGGTACCTACTGGCAAGGCCGCGCCATCTGCCTCCTCGGGCCCGGCGGCACCCTCCCGCCGGAGGGGCAATGCCGGTTCGGCGATCCCGATCCCCGCGCCCCGGTCGTGGCCCTGTGGGGTGATTCCTTCGGCGACCATCACGGCCCCGCCCTCGACCGCCTCGGCCGGGAGGAGGGGTTCGGCGTCTGGCAGGTCACCAAGGCGGGATGTGCACCGCTTGCCCCCGATCCGGCCTTGAGCCCCCTTGCCCGTTCCGAGCAGCAGGCGTGCAATGCCTTCCGCGCGCAGTCCCTGGAGCGGCTGGTGGGCGATCCGCGTGTGCGCCTGGTGGTGATTGCCGGCAATTGGGCCAATGACCCGCCCCCTGATCGCGCGCGCCTCGCTGCCGCGCTCGACGCTCTTTCGGCGGCGGGCAAGCCGGTTCTCCTGGTGGGCAGCGCGGGGGGCTTTCCCACGGGTGGTGGCCGCTGCGTGCTGCGTCGCCGATTCGCGGGCAGCGATGAGAGGGTTTGCGATGAAACGCGGGCGGCCTCGGATGCGGCGGCCGCGCCTCTCGAGGCCTGGCTGCAATCGCTGGCGGAGACGGGTACCGGTCGCGCCCTGTTCCGCCCGCGCCTCCTTTACTGCGACGCTACACGCTGCCGTCCCACCGCCGATGGCGTGCCGCTCTTCCTGGATGGCGGGCACCTGGATGTGGCCGGTGCACTCCATGCGCTTGAAGCGTGGCGGGCGGTGCTGGTGCCGGCGCTGAAGGCGGCGGGGCCTCCGATGCGGTGATTTCGGAGCATTTCCGAGCGACTTGGGGCACGGTTCGCGTGAAGGAAATGCGTTGAAACAAGGGGACAGGGTGCTCTAGAGCATGCGCCGATCAGATGGCATCGCCATCTGATCGGATCACGCATTCTCTATCAATGGGTTAGAGGGCGATTCACTCATCAGATTGATTCAATCTGATGGGATCGCGCTCTAGCGCCCCTCGCGAATCCAGCTCAGGGAAATCAGTCCCAGAAGCAGCAGCAGCCCCGTGAGGCCGGCGAAGACCGGGAACAGGCCGATACCGGTCACCACGCTCACATCGCGGGTGCGCAGGCCCAACCAGTCCTCGCCCGCCAGGCGCTCGCCGGTGCTGACCGCCACCACGCGCGGCACGCCGCCGGACAGATCGGCCAGCCGCCAGATTCCCCCGCCGGTGGCGGTGGACATGGGCGCGAGCACCTCCTTGGTGCTGGTGACCTCGGCGAATTCCCTCGGGTTCAGGGGACCAATATTGGCGAGCGCGTTCAGATTGCCGTTGGCGGCGCGCCAAAGGCCCAATTGGTCGGCGGGCGTGGTGGCCCGCCAGAGGCCCGGTTCCACCTGGGTCATGGTGAGGGTGCGCTCGGGTCCGGTGGGCGGGGTGATGCGGGCCGGGGGCACGGTGTCGGCCATGGTCTGACGCTCTACCACCAGCTCGCGTCCGGACGTGAAGAGGCGCAAGCGCTCCTCCTCAAGGTCCGGCTCCTTCATGAGCCAGTGGGAGAGGCGGCGCAAAAGGTCGATATAGGGGCCGCCGCCCTCATAGCCCCGCGCCCACAGCCAGAAATGGTCGGATAGAAGAAGGGCCACCCGGCCCTCTCCGACCCGGTCGAGGATCAGCACCGGCTTGTCCTGCGGCCCCGCCAGCACGGCCGTGCCAGAGCGCGCCTCCGCATCAATGACGCGGAAGAAGCGGCTCCAGGACGGCGGATCGGTCTCCGCTCCGGGCAGAGCCCGCGTCACAGGGTGGCGCTTGCCGGGATTGGTCAATTGGGTGCGGAACGGTTGTTCGGTGGTGGCGCCCGTCGGGGCGGCCGGCAGGATCTCCTCCAGCGGCGTGTTGTAGAGCGAGCCGGGCTCCACATAGTCCGTGCCCGCCGCCACCAGGATGGCGCCGCCCGCGCGCACATAGCGCACAATATTGTCGAAATAGACCTGCGGCAGCACGCCCTGCTGGGAATAGCGGTCGAAGATGATCAGGTCGAAGTCGCGGATCTTGGTCTGGAACAGCTCGCGGGTGGGGAAAGCGATCAGCGAGAGTTCGTTGATAGGGGTGCCGTCCTGCTTCTCCGGCGGGCGCAGGATGGTGAAGTGGACGAGGTCCACATTGGCGTCGCTCTTCAGAAGATTGCGCCAAGTGCGTTCGCCCACATTCGGCTCGCCGGACACCAGCAGCACCCGCAGCTTGTCCCGCACGCCGTCAATGGAGACGGCGACGCGGTTGTTCATCGGCGTCAGCTCGTCGGCGAGCGGCGGCACTTCCACCTCGACGATGTTCGGCCCCGCATGGGTGATCTCCACCTCCACGGTGGCGGGCTGGCCAGTGGTGACCACGGGCGTCGCCACCACTTCGCCGTCCCGCCGGACGGTGGCGGTCAGTCGGGTTCCGGCAGGCAGCCCCTCGTCGGTGACGCGGAAGGTCAGCGCCTGCCTCTGGCCCACAATGCCAAAGCGGGGCGCCTTCTCCAGTGCAACGCGGCGGTCCTTCTCGCCGGAGCGTCCTGTGATCAGGCCATGGACCGGGGCTGAAAAGCCCAGCGCGGACGGATTGGACGGCACGTCATGGATGCGGCCGTCCGTGATCATCACGGCACCCGCCACGCGCTCGGGCGGCACGTCCGCAAGTCCTGCGGAGAGGGCGGCGAACAGGCGCGTGCCGTCGCTTTCCCCATCGCGTGCATTGGCCTCGATGACGCGCACCTCCACATTGCCCATGCGTTGCAGTCGTTCCACCAGCGCCGTCCGCGCCGCCTCGGTCTGGGCGGTGCGGTCGCCGAAATCCTGGCTGGCGCTCTTGTCCACCACCACCGCAGCCACCGAGGTCAGGGGCTCGCGCTCCTCCCGCGTGAGAGAGGGGTTGGCGAGTGCCAGAAGGCCGGCGCACAAGGCGAGTGCGCGGAACACCGCGCCCCGGGTGCGGGTGGCCAGCAGCAGGCCGGCCAGGAGCGCGGCCACCCCGGCCGCCGCCAGCAAGGCCGGCAGGGGAATGAAGGGGTCGAAGGTCAGCCCATAGGTCATTGGCCGAGGCGCTCCAGCAGGGCCGGCACATGCACCTGGTCGGCCTTGTAATTGCCGGTGAGCACATACATGGCGATGTTGGCCCCCGTGCGGAACGCAAATTCTCGCTGGCGCGGCTCGCCGGGGGTCAGGGGCAAGAGCGGTTCTCCGCTTTGTCCCACCGCCCAGGCCCCCGCCAAGTCATTGCCGGTGATGATGACGGGCGAGACGCCATCGCCCGCACGGGCCGGGCGCTCCTCGCCGTCGCGCACCAGCGGCAGCGCTTCCACCCAGGTGGTGCCGCCGGTGAAGCGGCCGGGGAAGTCGCGCAGAAGATAGAAGGCCTTGGTGAGCACATGGTCGCGCGGCACCGGCTCAAGCTCGGGAATGTCGAGGCCGGAGAGAATTTCCCGCAGCTTGCGGCCCGCGGGCGTCAGCGGGCCGGTGCCGCCGGGCGGCGCCTCCAGCGCGTCGCGGGTGTCGAAGATGACCGTGCCGCCCTGCTTCATGAAGGCATCCACCCGGGCCAGCACGGCTGCGCTTGGCGTCGGTGCGTTGGGCAGGATGGGCCAGTAGAGCAGGGGGAAGAAGGACAATTCGTCCTTGGCGATGTCGACGCCCATGGGCTCGCCGGCCTGGAGCGCGGTGCGCTGGCCGAGGAAGGTGGTGAGGCCCGCTAGGCCCGCCTGGCTGATCTTGTCCACCTCCGCATCGCCCGTGCGCACATAGGCCAGATGGGTTTGGTTGGCGGCCTTCACCGCATAGGCATCGTCCGCCCGCGCCGGGGAGGGCAGGGGGGCGAGGGTTGAGAGCGCCAGTGCGGTGAGCAGCGCACCCGCGACGGTGCGGGCGCGCCGGCCGGTCAGGCGAGACAGGCCGCCCGCCAGGAAAAGCACAGCCAACGCGTCCAGCAGCAGAAGGCCCAACATGGCCACAAGCACCGGGCCGCGCAGGTCGCGTTGCTCTCCCGCCCGCAGCGGCTCAACAGTCGCACCGAGCGGCGATGTGTCGAAGGGGGCGAGGCGGTCGGGGGGCAGAAGGGCATTGACCGCCACGAGGCCATCGGATGGACCATAGAAGCCCGGGGGATGCTCGGCGCTGGCACGTCCGGTGAAGGAGGCGGGCAGGGGCCGCACGAGGGGGCCGGCGGGCTGGAAGGCACCGAAGCCGTCCAGCACACGGCTCGGCCGGATGGCAGCGGGCGCGGCGCGTGTAGCAAGTGCTGTGGCAGGTCCTGCGGCCGGTGCCTCCTCCGCGACGGCCGCCGTGTCAGCGAGAGCGATCACGTGGCGCAACATCTCCACGAATGTGCCTGACAAAGGCAGGTTCGACCAGGACGTATCCGCGGTCACATGAAACAGCACAAGCGTTCCCTTGCCCCGGCGCACGCCGGTGACGAGGGGCGTTCCGTCCTTCAGGCTCGCCCAAGTGCGCTCGCCCAGCGCCCCGTCGGGCTCGGCCAGCACCTGGCGGGTGACGGTGACGTCGTCCGGCAAGGGCAGGTCGCGGAAGGGACCGTCCGGCGTGAGGTTTCCAAGCGCTTGCGGCGTCTCCCAGGACAGGGAACCGCCCAGTACCCGACCTCCGCGCCGCAGGCGCACCGGCAGGAGGTCGTCCTGCGCATTGGCAAGGCGCGGCCCGGCAAAGCGCACCAGCACGCCCCCCTCCTCAACGAAGCGCAGCAGGCGCGTGCGCGTGGCGGGGGGGATCGTGCCCACATCGGTGAGGATCAGAACCGGCACCCGCTGATCCAGCAGACGGTTAATGGCCTCGGCCGGCGCCCCCGCATCGGCGATGCGCACGTCCGCGAACGGGCCGAGCGCGCGGGAGAGGTAATAAGTGGGTGCTAGGAGGGGCTGGCCGGTATCAGAACTGGCGCCCGAGACCACGCCGACAGTTCGGCGGCGCCAGCGCTTATCGAGCAACTGCACCGCACCGGCGGAATGTTCGCCGACGATTTCCAGGCGGGCAATGTCGTTGCGCACTTCCACCGGGATGTCGAAGCGGGCTTCCGCCTCCTTGGCATCGGCAGCGAAGGAGAAGGGGGCTTCGCCGAGGCTGAGGCCCTTCTGGTCCCTGGCTTCCACCTGCCCGGCGCGGGGCGCGCCGGCTTCCGCCCGCAGCACCTTTACGCTGAGCGCACCGGCAGCATTTTCGGGCGCCGCAAGGGCAAGGGGCCCTGCGAGGCCGCCGCTGATCACCAGGGCCGGCTGAGCGAGCTTCATCTCGGGAAAGACAGCTCCGGCCGCCTCCTTCTGGAGATCCACGCCGTCGGAAATATAGACCAGCCCCGCCTGCGGCTCGGCAGCCACATGGCGCGCGGCGAGCGCGAAAGCGTCCTTGCGTTCCGGCAAATAGGGCACGGGCGCCAGGGAGCGCAGCTTCTCGCGCGCTTGCGCCGGAAGCAGGAGAGAAACCTCCTTCGGTACCTCGGCGGTGGGAATGAGTGCGATGCCGCGCCCCTCTGCTTCGGCCTGGTCGATGAGGCCGGACGCGGTGGCGATGCGCTGCTCCCAGGTGGGGGCCGAGGGCCAGCCCTGGTCGAGCACCAGGACCATGGGCCCGGACGCGCTCGGGGTCGCAGCCGGAGGATTCCAGACCGGACCCGCCGCTGCGAGGATCACCAGGGCGGCGAGCAGCAGGCGCAGCGCCGTCAGCCACCATGGCGTGCGCGCGGGGGTCTCTTCCTTCGGCTTGATCTCCAGCAGCAGGCGCGTGGGCGGGAACACCAGCTCGCGGGGCTTGGGCGGCACAACCCGCAGCAGGAACCAGAGCAAAGGCAGGGCGACGAAGGCTGCGAGAACAAGCGGTGCCGTGAAGGCGAGCGGCAATCCCATCATGCGGGGGCATCCTCCTGCCGCGATTCCGAGACGGCGGATCCCGGAGCATTGGCCCCCGCACCCATGCGGGCATGGAGCGCCAGCAGCAGCTCGCTGGCCGGACGGTCGGTGCGGTGGATCACGAAGCCCCAGCCGAGCCGCAGGCAGGTGTCGCGCAGCGCCGCGCGATGGACGGCGAGACGCGCCTCATAGTCCGGACGCCAGGCTTCCGCCCGCCCTACCGTCAGGCTTTCCCCGCCTTCCGAGGCGTGAAAGGCGATGCGGCCGGAAAAGGGGAAGGTCTCCTCCGACGGATCGACGATCTGCACCACATGGCCGTGCGCGCCCGAGCCCGCCAGCTGCTCGATGCGGCTGCACACAGCCTGTGTCGGACTCCAGAAGTCCCCCAGCAGCACCAGCTCCGCCAGAGGCGAAGGGCCGAATGCCGGCGGCAAGGCCGGCCCTGTGCCCGCATGCAGCACCGCCTCGGCCATGCGCTCGACGATGCGCCGGCTGGCGGAGGGGCGCAGAAGGTCTGGCACGCCAACCCGCTCGCCACCCTTCACCAGGAGGTCGGCAAGGGCGAAGGCGATCACCAGTGCACGGTCGCGCTTGGGCTGGAGACGTGCGGAGGCATAGGTCATGGACGGCGACAGGTTCGGCCAGACCCACACCGTGTGGGCCGCCTCCCATTCCCGCTCGCGCACATAAAGATGGTCGTCACGCGCCGAGCGGCGCCAATCCACCCGCGCGGCGGGCTCTCCGTCCAGGAAGCGGCGATATTGCCAGAAATTCTCGCCCGTGCCCGGCCGTCTCCGGCCGTGCAGCCCGTGCTGCACCGAGGCGGCGATGCGGCGCGCCTCCAGCACGAGGCGGGGCATGGAGGCCGAGAGGACCGAGGAGGCTTCCTTGGCCTGGTCGACGGACGTCTGGATCTCGGCCGCCACGGCGTGGTCCTTCACCCGAGCCGCTCGGTCAGCCGGCGCACGATGCCGGTCACCGACTGCCCGTCGGCGCGGGCGGCGAAGGTCAAGGCCATGCGGTGCTTCAGGACCGGCTCAGCGAGGGCTGTCACATCATCCACAGACGGCGCGAATCGCCCGTCGAGCAGGGCGCGGGCGCGCACGGCGAGCATCAGGGCCTGGCTGGCGCGAGGCCCGGGGCCCCAGGCGATATATTTGGCTTCCGGCCCGTCCGCGCCGGGGCGGGCGGAGCGCACCAGGGTCAGGATCGCCTCCACCACCGATTCGCCCACCGGCAGGCGGCGCACCAGGCGCTGGGCGGACAGGAGGTCGTCCACCGCCATGGCCGCGCGCGGCTTGGTGTCCTCGGCGCCGGTGGTGTCGAACAGGATGCGCCGCTCGGCGTCGCGGTCGGGATAGTCGACGTCGATTTCCATCAGGAAGCGGTCGAGCTGAGCTTCCGGCAGGGGATAGGTGCCTTCCTGCTCCAGCGGATTCTGGGTGGCGAGCACATGGAAGGGCTTGGGCAGGTCATGGCGCTCGCCGGCCACCGTGACATGATATTCCTGCATGGCCTGGAGCAAAGCGGACTGGGTGCGGGGGCTCGCGCGGTTGATTTCGTCGGCCATCAGCAACTGGGCGAAGATGGGGCCGCGGATGAAGCGGAAGGCGCGCTTGCCACCCATGCCCTCTTCCAGCACCTCGGCGCCCAGAATGTCGGAGGGCATGAGATCGGGTGTGAATTGCACGCGGCGGGCATCAAGGCCCAGCACCGTGCCCATGGTTTCCACCAGCTTGGTCTTGGCAAGACCCGGCACGCCCACGAGTAGCGCATGGCCACCCGCGAGAATGGTGATGAGCGCCCGGTCGATGACCGCTTCCTGGCCGAAGATGACGGATGCGATGGCGGTGCGGGCGGCACGCACGCTGGCGGCGGCCGTCTCCGCGTTGCGGATGATCATCTGGTCCAGGTCGAAGGTCTCGCTCGGTGCCGACATGCCATCACTCCCGTTCGCCGGCCATCCTCTCGCCGAAAGGCGGCGAGAGAAAGCCCGATCCGCTCCCGGCGAAATGATCCGATCGCGGAGGGCAGAAGTGCGAGCTTACGATAAGTTGGGGTCACGTCGACACGCCGCATCGCACGATCAGCGGATGCGGCCCTCAACTCCTTGAGAGGTGTCCCATGGGAGAACCTGCCGGCGGTGCGCCGTCGCCTCAGACCACGCCCTCGCGCCTCGATGGCCTGATTGCCGCCGCCTCCGCCGCCGGTGGACGGGGGCCCGCTCCGGTGGAGAAGTGGGATCCGCCCGATTGCGGCGACATGGACATGCGAATCGCCGCTGACGGCACCTGGTTCTATGCCGGTACACCCATCGGCCGGCCTGCTTTGGTGCGCCTGTTCGCCTCCGTCCTGACGCGCGAGGGGGCACGCTTCGTCCTGAAGACGCCGGCCGAAAAAATCGGCCTGGCCGTTGAAGACGCGCCGTTCCTGGCTGTGGATGTGGCACGCGAAGAGATGGAGGAAGGCCCGGTGCTGGTCTTCCGCACCAATCTCGACGATATCGTGCGGTGCGGTCCGGGCCACGATCTGCGCTTCGCGGTCGGTGCCGCGGCGGGGGACGTGCGCCCCTATGTGCATGTGCGGCGAGGACTGGAGGCACGCCTGACGCGGTCGGTCTTCATCGAGCTGGCCGATATGGGGGAGGTGCGCGAAGTGGAAGGTGTGGCCATGTTCGGCGTCGCTTCGGGCGGGCGCTTCTATCCCATGATGGCGGCTGCCGATCTCGACCGAGCCTCCGCATGAGCGAGATCGCGCTTGATCCGCTGGAGGATTTCCTCGCCCGCGCCCGCCGCCGGCTGCTGCAGGCGCCGCCCCCGCCCATGGCAGAGGGCGCGCAGGTGAATGGCGACCATTCCCTCTCCGACGACCCCGCGCTTCACGTCCCGCAGCGGGCGCCCCGCCATGCGGCCGTGCTGGTGCCCGTGGTGGCGCGGCCCCAGCCCACGGTGCTTCTGACCCTGCGCTCGGAGAAGCTGTCCCACCATCCCGGACAGATCGCCTTTCCCGGCGGCCGCATCGATCCCGGCGACCGGGATGAGGTGGCGGCGGCGCTGCGGGAGGCTTGGGAAGAGGTGGGTCTGGAAGCCGGCTTCATCACGCCGCTCGGTTTTCTCGACGGCTATCTCTCCAGCACCAACTTCTGGATCGTGCCGGTGGTGGCGCGGATTTCGCCAGACTATCATCTCAAGATCAATCCGGCGGAGGTGCAGGACGCCTTCGAAGTACCGCTGACCTTCCTGATGGCGCCCTCGAACCATCAGCGCCAGTCCGGGCTGCGCAATGGCGTGCTGCGTCATTTCTATGCCATGCCCTACCAGGATCATTTCATCTGGGGAGCGACCGCGGGGATGCTGAGAAACCTCTACGAACGGGTCTATGCCTGATGCTGCGCGCGCTGCTGATCGAAGGAAGCCTGTTCCTGCTGCCATTCGCTGCCTATGCGGCGTTCATGTATTTCAACCACCGGACCCTCGTCCTCGCGCACTGGACACCGAAGGCGATCATGCTCCTGTCGCTCGCGGCGCTGGTGCTCGTGGCCGCTGGGCTATTCTTTTTCGAGGAAGAGCGGGGGGCCAAGCCTGGTGCTCATTATACACCTGCGCGGGTGGAAGACGGCGTCTTCAAGCCGGGCCAGCTGAAGTGACGGTTCGGACCCTCGCCGGTTCTGCGTGGCTGGACAGCCCGCCGCTGCGCCGGGTGCTGGCGGTGCTCGACGGCGAGGGGGAGGAAGTGCGGCTCGTGGGCGGCGCCGTTCGGGACGCGCTCCTCGGCCGTCCGGCCGGAGAAGTGGATCTGGCGACCACTGCGCACCCGGCCGAAGTGATGCGGCGGGCACGGGGAGCCGGGTTGAAGGCGATTCCCACCGGGATTGAGCATGGCACCGTGACCGTTGTCGCCGACGGCATCGGCTTCGAGGTGACGACACTGCGCGAGGACGTGGAGACCGACGGGCGCCACGCGGTGGTCCGATTCGGTCGCGACTGGCGCGCCGATGCGCTGCGCCGGGACTTCACCATGAACGCGCTCTATGCCGGGCGCGATGGCGAGGTGATCGATTTCGTCGAAGGGCTGGCGGACCTTGATGCGGGGCGGGTTCGCTTCATCGGTGATGCGGAAGCCCGCATCCGAGAGGACCATCTTCGCATCCTGCGCCTGTTCCGCTTCCATGCCGGCTATGGCCGGGGCGCCATGGATCCGGCGGCGCTGCGGGCGGCGTTGCGGCAAAGGGAGGGCATGGCGCGCCTTTCCCGGGAGCGGATCGGCCGAGAGATCATCAAATTGCTCAAGGCTCCCAGGGCGCCCGATACGGTCCGGCTGATGAGCGAGACCGGCTTTCTGAACCGTGTCCTGGGCGGCATCGGCCATCTGAGCGCATTGGACCGCATGGCGCGACTGGAAGAGACGCTTGAGGAGCCCCTCTGTGCCCTGCGAAGGCTCGGAGCGGTCGGGGTCCGCATTGTGGAGGATGCGGATCGACTGCGCGAGCGTTTGCGGCTCTCCAACAGCGAGCATGGGCGGCTGATGGGGATGGCGCAAGCCGGTCCGATGCCGTCATCCCCGGCGGATGCGCGGCGGCTCATCTATGACCGGGGCGCGCTGGGGGCGCAGGACGTAATCCTTCAGGCGGCCGCGCGGGATGAGGAAAGTGCTGTGGCGGCGGGGGCAGCGCTCAGGGTGGTGCGCACTTGGTTGGTGCCCAAATCACCCTTCAGAGCCGCAGACCTTCAGGCACGAGGCATCAGCCCGGGACCGCACCTCGGTGCCGTCCTGCGTCGGGCGGAGAGCCTTTGGCGTGCGCTGGATTTTCCCGACGAAATGGAAACGGTGGAGAACATCCTCTCCACCGTGCTTGCCGAGCGTGGGGGCTGAAACCGCAAAGGGAAGCGAACGCCGCGTCCCTCAGTCTTTGTCGGCTTCTTCTTCCTCGTCCTCGTCCTCGTCATCCTCGTCGAGTTCGAACTCCTCGACTTCCAGTTCGTCAAGCGCCACGAGGGGGAGCGACTGGGACCGGAATTCCCCGGCCTCCTCGGAGAACCACACCACTTCGACCTTTTCCCCCTCGACCGCCACGACGGTCAGGGCCGGGCTGCCGGATTTCAACTGGACGATTTCACCGGGGGCGATAGCCATGGAAGCAACTCCGCTGCGATGCCCATGCGATAGCGGGCTTCCATGACACTGCGATCACACAAGGCGCGCCCTGGCCCTGGCCATGGGTGCGGATCCGCGGCGGCGGGCGGCCCCTGTCAGGGCCATTTCACCAGGGGCGGCATGGAGGATAGGATGGAGGCGATGTTGCCGCCCGTCTTCAGGCCGAAAATGGTGCCGCGGTCATAGAGCAGGTTGAACTCCACATAGCGCCCGCGCCGCACCAATTGCTCCTCGCGATCCGCCTCGGTCCAAGGTATCGAGACGTTCGCGCGCACCAAGGCAGGGTAGATGTCGAGAAAGGCACGGCCCACATCCTGGGTGAAAGCGAAATCCGCATCGAACGACCCGCTATCGAGCCAATCATAGAAGATGCCGCCAATACCGCGCGCCTCGTTGCGGTGCTTGAGGAAGAAATATTCGTCGCACCAGGCCTTCAGGCGCGGGTAATCGGCCACCTCATGTCCGGCACAGGCCCCTTCCATAGCCGCGTGGAAGGCGCGCGTGTCCGGATCATCCTGGGTGCGGCGCCGGTCGAGCACGGGGGTGAGGTCGGCCCCGCCGCCGAACCAGGACTTCGTCGTCACCACGAATCGCGTGTTCATGTGCACGGCGGGCACATGAGGATTGGTCATGTGGGCGATGAGTGAGATGCCGGACGCCCAGAAGCGCGGATCTTCCGACGCGCCGGGAATCTGGGCACGAAACTCCGGCGCGAACTCGCCATACACCGTGGAGGTATGGACGCCCACCTTTTCAAACAGACGGCCATGCATCATGGCCATGGTGCCGCCTCCCCCCGGCGCGCCCGAATGGTCGGTGCGGGACCAGGGGGTGCGCAAGAAGGAAGAGGGGGCGGCTGGATAAAGGTCAGCGGGTGCCTCCTGCTCAAGCGCTTCGAAGGCGGCAATGATCCGGCCCTGCAATTCCTCGAACCAGGCACGGGCTCGGGCTTTGCGATCTTCGATATCGGGCGGCAGCATGGGGGCTCCTGGCGATCTCCTGGCGTCGTGGACGGCGGGCGTCCGGTACGACCTGTCTATCAAACTTCTCGCTCGTTGCCCGAGCACGTGCGTCGGGAACCTGCCAATCTTGGGCGCGCCCGCCGCGTGCGGCCAGCGCCTCACCGGTGGTCGCCAGACCGCTTCGAGCGGGACGGGCGAGCCTCAGGGGCTGGCGGGGAGAGGGGGGAAGGCGTCCGTCTGGCGCAGTCCCTCGGCCAATGCGATGCCGGCGGAGACAGCCACATTCAAGGAGCGCATGCCGGGCCGCAGGGGAATCACCAGGCGCGCATCGGCACAGGCATGCACCGCATCCGGAACGCCCGCCGATTCGCGACCGAACAGCAGCACGTCATCCGGCTGGAAGCGGAACGTGGCGTAAGAGGAGGCGCCCCGCGTGGTGAAGAGCACGAGCCGCCGCCCTTCGCTTCGCCGCCACCCGTTGAATGCCTCGAAGGAGGGGTGCCGCACCCACTCGACCGCGTCCACATAGTCCATGCCCGCGCGCCGGAAGGCGGCGTTGCCCACCGGAAAGCCTGCCGGCTCGACGATGTGCACGGGCACGCCGAAGCACGCACCGGTCCTGAGGCAGGTGCCGGCATTCTGAGCGATGTCGGGACAATAAAGAGCAAGGATCATGGCTGTCCCTTCTTTTGTTCCGGAACGTCCATGGCTCCGGAGGGGCGCCGGGAGCTGGCCAGGGACAAGGAGGAGGGAAGGGAGGGGCAAAGTCGCGCCATGAGGCGACAGACGCCAGCACCGATCAAAAATCAAGCGGGTGCCGGACAAAGCGCAGGGAGGCGCGGGACCTGCACACCGGCAGTCCGGGGCGCCGTCGGGGGCGAGAATATGATGCGCCGGCACTCGTCCTGGCGCACGTCTTTGGACCGCTTCTTCGCTTTGCCGGAGGTGCCGGATGGCGCCGCGGAATGCCGCTGCGCGATTGTGTGCAGCGCACCATTCCCGCACCTGCGTCAAAGCCGCGCATTTGCTGGCGTCGGACGGGACGGCGTGCCGCACAGTCCTGATCTGGACAAGGAAAAAAGAGGGTGCAATTAGAGACACTAGAAGGTGGCGCTGGGCGTCATGCGGAGCTGTTGCACTCGGCCTCTCGCCGCGCGCTGACCGGGGCAATCGGCGTGAGCTGCCCCAAAATTCGCTGCGCGGCAGGGTCCGAGGGTCGGACAGGGAGGAAAAGCACCGTGGCACATACGGAGACGACGGGAACCAACCGCCGGGACTTCCTCTACATCGCGACCGGCGCCGTGGGCGCCGTCGGTGTGGCGGGAATGGTCTGGCCCTTCATCGCCCAGCTCCAGCCCGACCGTTCGGTGCTCGCTCTCTCGACCACGGAAGTCGATCTTTCCCCCATCTCTGAAGGCCAGATCGTAACCGTGCAGTGGCGCGGCAAGCCGATCTTCATCTTCAATCGTGCAGCCAAGGATGTGGAACTGGCGCGCGCGGTGCCGCTGAGCCAGCTCATCGATCCCCAGACCGACCAGGACCGGG
Organism: Aquabacter sp. L1I39; assembly: GCF_017742835.1. Taxonomy (GTDB): domain Bacteria; phylum Pseudomonadota; class Alphaproteobacteria; order Rhizobiales; family Xanthobacteraceae; genus L1I39. Next base: position 4,847,196 of record NZ_CP072392.1, on the reverse strand, counting down.
TGAAGGCTGGCCATGACAATTGGCTGGTGGTCGTGGGCATCTGCACGCATCTGGGCTGCGTTCCGCTCGGCCACCAGGGCAATTATGACGGCTGGTTCTGCCCTTGCCACGGTTCCCAATACGACTCGTCCGGCCGCGTGCGCGTCGGGCCGGCGCCGCTCAACCTGCCGGTTCCGCCCTATCAGTTCCTCTCCGACACCAAGATCGTGATCGGCTGACGCCGCGTCGCCCCCAACAAAGGTTGGCTCCCCATGGAAGGACATTCCACCTACCAGCCCAAGGGCAAGGTGGCGCGCTGGTTTGAAAGCCGCCTGCCGCTCATTGGGCTCGCCCATTCCTCCGCCGTCGCCTATCCGACCCCCAAGAACCTCAATTATATGTGGACGTTCGGGGCCATCCTGACGTTCATGCTGATCTGCCAGATCGTGTCCGGCGTGGTCCTTGCCATGCACTACACGGCCTATGCGCCGATCTCATTTGCCCGGGTCGAGCACATCATGCGCGACGTGGATTTCGGATGGCTCATCCGCTACATCCACGCCAACGGCGCCTCCATGTTCTTCGTCGCCGTCTACATCCATATCTTCCGCGGCCTGTATTACGGCTCCTACAAGGCGCCCCGCGAAGTGCTGTGGATCCTCGGCGTCATCATCTACCTGCTGATGATGGCCACGGCCTTCATGGGCTATGTGCTTCCCTGGGGCCAGATGTCCTATTGGGGCGCCACCGTCATCACTAACCTGTTCTCCGCCATTCCCTGGATCGGCGAAACCATCGTGCAGTGGCTGTGGGGCGGCTATTCGGTGGGTGATCCCACGCTGAACCGCTTCTTCGCCCTGCATTACCTGCTGCCCTTCATGATCGCGGGCGTGGTCGGCCTGCATATCTGGGCACTGCATCATGTGGGTCAGAACAACCCGGCGGGTGTGGATGTGAAGAGCGTCGCCAAGGACACGGTGCCCTTCACGCCCTATGCGACGGTCAAGGACATCTTCGCCACGGTGGTGTTCCTGATCTTCTTCGCCTGGTTCATCTTCTACATTCCCAATTATCTCGGCCACTCCGACAACTACATCCCGGCCAATCCGCTCTCGACCCCTGCGCACATCGTGCCGGAATGGTACTTCCTGCCCTTCTATGCGATCCTGCGTTCGGTGCCGGACAAGCTCGGCGGGGTGCTGGCCATGTTCGGCGCCATTGCGGTGCTGGCCTTCCTGCCTTGGCTTGACACCTCCAAGGTACGCTCGGCCCGCTATCGTCCGCTCTATCGCCAGTTCTTCTGGATCTTCGTGGTGGTGTCGGTGGGGCTCGGCTATCTGGGTTCCCAGCCGGCCGAAGGCGGCTACGTGATCGCCTCTCGCATTCTAACCGTCTACTATTTCGTCCACTTCCTCGTGATCCTCCCGCTGCTCGGCCTGTTCGAGAAGCCGAAGCCGCTGCCGGCCTCCATCGCCGATGCGGTTCTCGCCAAGGGTGGGGCGACCGTCGTGGCCGGGGCCTCCGCCCCCCACACCAAGGGCTGATCGGGAGCGCACAGAGCAATGATCAAGCGCAGCATTCTCTTCGGCGCGGTCGCGGCGGCCCTCCTGTTCGGGGCCCCCGCCCGGGCGGCGGAGGGCGGGCATGATGACCGCCCCCACCGCGAATCCTGGTCGTTCGCCGGGCCCTTCGGCCTGTACGACACGGCGCAGCTTCAGCGTGGCTTCAAGGTGTTCCGCGAAGTTTGCGCCGCCTGCCACTCGGCCAATTACCTCTATTTCCGCAATCTCGCCCAGCCCGGCGGCCCCTCCTTCTCGGAGGCGCAGGCCAAGGCGGTGGCGGCGGAATATCAGATCACGGACGGACCGAACGACCAGGGCGACATGTTCCAGCGCCCGGGCCGTCTGTCAGACCATTGGCCTTCGCCCTTCCCCAATGATCAGGCCGCGCGCGCGGCCAATGGTGGGGCCTATCCGCCGGACTTCTCGGTGCTCGCCAAGGCCCGCTCCTACCATGTGGGTTTCCCCGGCTTCATCACCGACGCCTTCATCCAGTATCAGGAGCACGGCGTGGACTATATCCACGCACTGCTGAACGGCTATGTGGAGCCGCCGGAGGGCACCACCGTGCAGCCGGGCCTGCACTACAACAAGTATTTCCCCGGCCACCAGATCGCCATGCCCAAGCCCTTGAGCGACGGGCAGGTGGAATATACGGACGGCACGCCCCAGACGGTGGACCAGTATTCCCGTGATGTGTCTGCCTTCATGATGTGGATGGCCGAGCCGCACCTTGATGCGCGCAAGCGCATGGGCTTCCAGGTCATGATCTTCCTGGTGGTCCTGGCGGGGCTGCTCTATTTCACCAAGAAGAAAATCTGGAAGGACGTGGCGCACTGAGCGCCTGTCATTGCCGACCTGAAACAGGCCCCTCGCGGGGCCTGTTTTCGTTTGCGGGCTCACACGCGCGTGGCCAAGGTCACGAACCAGTTGGGAAGCGCTTGCACGATGGCGCCCTCGATCACCTTGTCACCGCCGGTGAGGATCAGGAGGGCCACAAGGCTCAGCGCGAAGCCGAATATCCGCCGGGACGTGGACGAGATGCCCGCCACCCGCGACTTCCCCGCACCGGTGAGATGGCGCATGCCGTAGCCGGCGGCCAGAAGCGAAACGCCGGCGCCGAACCCGAAGACCGCCATGGAGAGGGTCGCGGCCAGACGCGTGCCTTCCGCGGCCGCCAGAACGAAAGCCGCCCCCAGCGTCGGCCCGATGCACGGTGCCCAGGCTAGCCCCAGCAGCGCGCCTGTGCCGAACTGGCCAACAAGGCCGGGCGGAAGGCGACCTGAGAGGCGGCTGGCGAGGCCGGCCATCGGCTCGGCCAGGGCCGAAAGGCGTGCGCCGAGGGCCGGCACCAGCAAGGCAAGGCCGGTGCCGAGCAGAAGCAGGGCCGCCGTAGCCCGCAGCGGCCACCATTCTCCGAACTCGATTCCCGCGCTTGCCAGAACCGTGCCGCTGATGGCGAAGCTCAGCGCCAAGCCCAGCGCGAGGGCTGCAGGGCCGAGCCGGTTGGACGCCGCCGCTCCGGCAATGATCACCGGTACCAGCGGCAGCACGCAGGGATTGAGGATGGTGAGCAGCCCCGCCAGAAGGCTCAGCACGATGAACATAGCGCGGCCTCAGGCGGCGGTATCCAGCACTTTCTGCACGGCATCCTGCGTCACGCCCCAGGACATGCGGCCGGTCTCACGCCCGCCCTTGTAGGCGATGAGGGTGGAGCGGGGCACGTCGAGCTTGGCCACCACGTCCTTCTGCTGGTCATAGGACACTCGGAAGAAGGTGGCATTGGCATAGCGGGGCTCGGCCATGAGGCGTTCCAAGATGCCTTCCTGTGCCCGGCATTGGAGGCACCAGGGCGCATAGACATGCACGAAGACCGGCCCACCGGCTTTGGTGGCGGCCGCGAAGGCGGCCGGCGTGTAGGGCTGGAACGTCGCTGCGTGTGCGGGGATCGCGCCTGCGAGGGGCGCGGCAAATGCCGCCAGGGCGAAGACGCGTCGGGTGAGAAACATGGCATTCTCCGGTCTTGCCGACGAGGGGATGGCCTCACGTCGCGTGCTGCCTGTCCGCTGTTACGGCGCGGGGAGAATCGCGGATCAGGGGAGGGGCGCGTCGGAAGGCGGCTCCCTCTTCACGATGGCGGGAAGCCGATCCGCCGCCAGCGGATTCGTCGCGGTCCGCATTGAACCGGCGGGGATGCCCCGCGCATATTGGCCGCTGCCGTGATCCCAAGGACGCGGATCCGGCGCTCGGCCCGACAGGGTCGCCTTCGCCAAGACCATGAGACGGGCCACATGAGCGATTTCAAGAGCTTCGACCTCTCCGCCGCCATCCGCACCATTCCCGATTATCCCAAACCCGGCATCCTGTTCCGGGACATCACCACCCTGCTCGGCGATGCCCGGGCCTTCCGGCGGGCCATTGATGAACTGGTCCAGCCCTGGGCGGGGGCGAAGATCGACAAAGTGGCCGGCATCGAGGCGCGGGGCTTCATCATTGGTGGGGCGGTGGCCCATCAGCTCTCAGCGGGGTTCGTCCCGATCCGCAAAAAGGGCAAGCTGCCCCACGAGACCGTGCGCATGGCCTATGCCCTGGAATATGGCCAGGACGAGATGGAAATGCATGTGGATGCCGTGGCGCCCGGTGAGCGCGTGATCCTCGTGGACGACCTGATCGCCACCGGCGGCACGGCGGAAGGTGCGGTGAAGCTCTTGCGTTCCATCGGCGCGAAGGTGGAGGCCGCTTGCTTCATGGTGGATCTGCCCGATCTCGGCGGCGCGGACCGCTTGCGCGCCATGGGGGTTCCGGTGCGCGCACTCCTGGCATTCCCGGGGCATTGAGCGGGCCACTCACAAACGAAAATGGCCGGGGGGAGGCCCCGGCCATTCGCACGCGCATATGAGGTGCAGCCTCACATATTGGGATAATTCGGCCCACCGCCGCCTTCCGGGGCGGTCCAGACGATGTTCTGGTTGGGGTCCTTGATGTCGCAGGTCTTGCAGTGCACGCAATTCTGCGCGTTGATCTGGAAGCGGGGGCCGGAGGCCTCCTCCACCCATTCATAGACGCCCGCCGGGCAATAGCGGTTGGACGGTCCGGCAAACACGTCGTGCTCGGACGCCTTCTGCAGCGCCATGTCCTTCACCTTGAGATGGACCGGCTGGTCCTCCTCATGATTGGTGTTGGAGATGAACACCGAGGACAGCTTGTCGAAGGTCAGTACGCCATCGGGCTTGGGATAGGCGATGGGCTTGCATTCGGAGGCCGGCTTCAGGGACGCCGCGTCGGTCTTGCCATGTCCGAGCGTGCCGAACAGCGAGAAGCCCAGCGTGTTGGTCCACATGTCGACGGCGCCGAGGCCGATGCCGATGAAGGTGCCGTATTTGGACCAGAGCGGCTTCACGTTGCGCACCTTGCGCAGGTCCTCGCCGATGGCGGAATGGCGCCAGGCGCCCTCGAAGCTGGCCAGTTCGTCATGGCCGCGCCCTTCGGCGAGGGCCGGCACCAGATGCTCGGCGGCCAGCGCACCGGAGAGCACCGCATTGTGGCTGCCCTTGATGCGCGGCACGTTCACAAAGCCGGCGCCGCAGCCCACCAGCACTCCGCCCGGGAAGGACAGCTTGGGTACGCTCTGATAGCCGCCCTCGGTGATTGCGCGGGCGCCATAGGAGATGCGCCTGGCGCCCTCGAACGTGTCAGCGAAGAAGGGGTGGGTCTTGAAGCGCTGGAACTCATCGAAAGGCGAGAGATAGGGGTTCTGGTAGTTGAGGTGGACCACGAAGCCCACCATCACCTGCTCATCCTCCATGTGGTAGAGGAAGGCGCCGCCGCCGGTCTTGTGGTCCAGCGGCCAGCCGAAGGCGTGCTGCACCAGGCCGGGATGGTGCTTTTCCTTCTTCACCTTCCACAACTCTTTCAGGCCGATGCCGAATTTGGGCGGCTCGCGACCGGCGTCCAGGCTGTATTTGGCGATGAGCTGCTTGGTCAGATGGCCGCGCGCGCCCTCGGCGAACACCGTGTAGCGGCCGCGCAATTCCATTCCGCGGGTGAATTCGGGCTTGGGCTCGCCCTCGCGGCCGACACCCATGTCGCCGGTGGCGATGCCCGCCACAGCGCCCTTGTCGTCATAAAGGATCTCGGAAGCGGCGAAGCCGGGATAGATCTCCACCCCCAGCGCCTCGGCCTTCTGGGCGAGCCAGCGGCACACATTGCCGAGTGAGCCGATATAATTGCCGTGATTGTTCATCAGCGGCGGCATGAGGAAATTGGGCAGGCGGACGCCGCCGCCCGCGCCGAGCAGGTAGAAGCGGTCGTCCTCCACCTGCGTCACCAGGGGCGCATCGCCTTCGGTGCGCCAGTCGGGGAAAAGCAGGTCAAGCCCAGAGGGATCGACCACCGCGCCGGAAAGGATGTGGGCGCCCACCTCGGAGCCCTTTTCCACGACGACCACGGAGACATCTTCTCCCCGTTCGCCCGCGAGCTGCTTGAGGCGGATGGCGGTGGCGAGGCCAGCTGGCCCTGCGCCAACCACCACCACGTCATAATCCATACCTTCGCGTTCCGGCAGCTCAGCTTCGCTCATCACCGCTTCCCTAGACCCGTGTTCTTCGTCTTTTGACTTTTTCCATGCTTGGACCGGGATGACAATTCGATTGACGCACTGCGATTGAAAATGGCGCCGCGCAACACGGTCGCGGGGCGGGTCCGGATGGGCTATCCTGCGCCCTCACATCACCGCGTGGCCATGACCGACTTCTCCCCCGACGATCTTGCCGATCTTCTCGCCTTCCATCTGGAGGCGGGCGTCGATGTGGCCATCGGGGAAGAGCCGGTCGATCGCTTCGCGGAAAGTGCGGCTGCGGCGCGCGCGCGGGCAGCGGCCTTCGCTGCAGGGGGGGAGCGGGGGAATGGCGCGGCTGCGCGGCCGTCCGCACAACCCGCGCGACCCGCTCCCCGCGCAGCGGCGCCCGTGGCTCCGGGCGGAATGATGGCGGCGCAGCCACCGGACGTGGCCGAGATGGCGGCGCGCGAGGCAGCGCGCTCGGCGGAAAACCTGGAGGCGCTCAGGACAATTCTGGAGGGTTTCGACGGTTGTCCGTTGAAGCGTACGGCCACGCGCCTCGTCTTCGCCGATGGCAATCCGCAGGCCCGAATCATGTTCGTGGGCGAGGCTCCGGGGCGGGACGAGGACGTGCAGGGCCTGCCATTCGTGGGCCGCTCGGGCCGTCTGCTGGATCTCATGCTGGCCGCCATCGGCCTGGATCGCACCAGCGCTTATATCGCCAATGTCATTCCCTGGCGCCCGCCGGGCAACCGCACGCCCACCCCGCAGGAAACCGCCATCTGCCTGCCCTTCATCCGCCGCCAGATCGAGCTGGCGGACCCGGACATCCTGGTGTGCCTGGGCGGCCCTTCCGCCCAGACGCTGCTCGGCACCAAGGAGGGCATCACCAAGTTGCGGGGGCAGGTGGTGTCGTACGAGACCGGACAGCGCACCATCGCGGCGCTCGCCACCTTTCATCCCGCCTATCTGCTGCGCACGCCGCTGGGCAAGCGGCTGGTGTGGCGCGATCTTCTGGCCATTGAGGCACTGCTGGCAAAGGGCGGGCACCGGGAGGGAGGCTGAGGCGGCCTATTCCGCCGAACCGCAGCAGCCGCGTTTAGGGCCGGATCCTTCCTCGCCGTTCATGGGCGCGCTAACCAGGGAGGAATTGCGGTAGCGCGGATCGTCGGTGACCTCCTCGCCCACCCAAGGGGGCAGGGGGACCTCCTCGTCCGCATGCTCCAGCTCCACCTCGGCGACCACGAGCCCCTGATTGGCGGCGGAGAAGACGTCCACCGTCCAGGTCTTGCCCGCGTGGGTGAGGGTGAAGCGTTCCTTTTCAATCAGAGGCTTGGCGCAGTGGTCGCGCAGCATGGCTTCCGCATCGGGGGCGGGGATTTCATACTCGAACTCCGCGCGGGACATGCCCTCGGTGGAGCCCTTGACGGTGATGTATCCCACTTCGCCCGCGAGGCGGATGCGGACTGTGGCATCGGCGGAGATGCACAGATAGCCCTGGCAATAGCGCTCGCCCGTCGCCCCTGCGCGCCAACCATCGTCGGTGACCAGGAATTTTCGCTCGATCTCGACGGCCATGCTGCCTTCCCGATGGGTGCGCAGCCATTGTGGCCGAAAGTGCCGCCGCGCGCCACCGCCCAAGGGGAGCAAGGTTGCCCGGCACCACCGCAAGCACTCCAATTCTGCGCCGCGCGGCCTGATGTCACGGCGGACGCGGGGCAGGTCAGGCGTCGTATTTGCTTGGCGGATCGGTGTCCCCGATGGTGGTGACGCGCAGGATATTGGTCGTACCCGGCTGTGCGAAGGGGACACCGGCGGTGATCGTCAGCCGGTCGCCCGGCTTGCCCAGGGTCTCACGCACGGCGATCCGCACCGCTGTGTCCACCATTTCGCCGAAGGAGTGGATGTCGCCGGGCGCATGCACGGCGTGCACCGCATAGCACAAGGCGAGGCGACGGGCGGTCTCGATGCGGCTGGTAATGCCCAGGATCGGCTGAGCCGGGCGCTCGCGCGCGGCTCGCAGGCCGGTGGTGCCGGAGAGCGTATAAGCGACGATGGCCTTCGCGTTGACGGCGGTTGCGGTCTGCGTCGCGGCGCGGATCACCGCATCGCCGATGCCGTCGTCGCCGGCGGGCGGGGGCATGGCGTCGAGCACGCGGCGATAGCCGGGATCGCCTTCCACATGGCGGATGATGTCATCCATGAAGACCACCGCCTCGCGGGGATACTGCCCCGCCGCGCTTTCCGCCGAGAGCATCACCGCATCCGCCCCCTCATAGACGGCTGTGGCGACGTCCGACACCTCCGCGCGGGTGGGGACGGGGGCGGTGATCATGCTTTCCAGCATCTGTGTGGCGACGATGACCGGCCGGCCGAAGCGGCGAGATTCGGCGATCATGCGCTTTTGGATGGCCGGCACTTCCGGCAGCGACAGCTCGACGCCGAGATCCCCGCGCGCCACCATGATGGCGTCCGACAGGCGCACCAGCTCGGTGAGGTGCTCCACTGCCGAGGGCTTTTCCATCTTCAGCATGATGGCGGCTTGGTCGCCCACCAGGGCGCGGGCCTCGTGAATGTCTTCCGGCCGCTGCACGAAGGACAAGGCGATCCATTCCACGCCCTTGGAGAGCGCAAAAGCGAGGTCGGAGCGGTCCTTCTCCGTCAGCGGCGAGAGCGGCAGCACCACGTCGGGGATGTTGAAGCCCTTGTTGTTGGACAGGCGCGTTCCGCTGATGACCTCCGCATCCAGCCAGCCGGGGCCCTTGCCCACCACTTTCAGGCGCACCTTGCCGTCGTCGCACAGCACGGTGGCGCCGAGGGTAAGGGCCTCAATGATGTCGGGATGGGGGATGGGCACCCGGTTCGCGTCGCCCAGCGTCTCCACATCCGCGTCGAAGCGCAAGATCTTGCCGGGGGCAAAGGTGATGGCATTTTCCGCGAAGCGGCCGAGGCGGAGCTTGGGGCCCTGCAAGTCGGCGATCACGCCGATGGGGCGTCCGGCTTCTGCCTCAAGGGCGCGGATGCGGGCAAGCACCGCGCCATGGTCATCCTGCGTGCCATGGCTGAAGTTCAGGCGAAACACGTCCACGCCCGCCTCGAACAGGGCCTTCAGCATTTCCGGGCTGTTGGAGGCCGGCCCCACCGTTGCGACGATCTTGGTGGAGCGGGTGCGTCTCGTGACCATGGCGTTTTCCCCAGATGTCATTCTTGCCCGGCCATTGCGGCCGGTTGCTTTATGCGTCGCGACAGATGCCGCCTCCCGATCCGGCCATTTGGCGCTGGCCGGATCGGACCTCTTGCTTAGAGCATGAGAGGCGGTGTCACGCCACGTCGTGGCCGGCCATGAGCTCCAACGCCTTCACCAGGGCGGAATGGTCCAGCTTGGCGCCGCCATGGGCGGAGACCGCGTTGAAGAGTTCCTGGGCCGTGGCGGTGTTGGGCAGGGACACGCCCAGCGCGCGGGCCGAGGACAGGGCGAGGTTCAGGTCCTTCTGGTGCAGCTCGATGCGGAAGCCCGGATCGAAGGTGCGCTTGATCATGCGCTCGCCATGCACTTCCAGGATGCGGGAGGTGGCAAGGCCGCCCATGAGCGCCTGGCGCACCTTGGCCGGGTCCGCGCCCGCCTTGGCGGCGAAGACGAGGCCCTCGGCCACTGCTTCGATGGTCAGCGCGACGATGATCTGGTTGGCGACCTTCGCGGTCTGGCCGGCGCCGACGCCGCCCACCAAGGTGATGTTCTTGCCCATCTTTTCGAACAGCGGCTTGACCGTCTCGAAGGCGGCATCTGAGCCGCCCACCATGATGGTGAGCGAAGCCGCCTTGGCCCCCACCTCACCGCCGGAGACCGGCGCGTCCAGATAGTCGGCGCCCAGCGCCGCCACCTTGGCCGCAAATTCCTTGGTGGCGACGGGCGAGATGGAGCTCATGTCCACCACGATCTTGCCGGCGGAAAGGCCCTCGGCCACGCCGTCCTTGCCGAACAGCACCTTTTCCACGTCCGGGGTATCGGGGACCATAGTGATAATGACGTCCGCCTTGCGGGCAACCTCCGCCGGCGAGCCGGCATCCACCGCGCCCTTGTCCAGGAGGTCCTGGGCGGGCTTGGAGCGGTTATGGACGAAGAGGGTGTGGCCGGCATCGATGAGATGCCCGGCCATGGGCCGGCCCATGATGCCGAGGCCGATGAAACCGACGTTCATGTGAAATCACTCCCTGAAATCTATGGGCGCGCCGCGCCCTGCGCGTCGCGGCTTTGCTTGGCGGTGGAGAACGGGGGCATTCGCCCCCGCCAGTCTCAATAGGCCTTGAGCCAGCCGAGGCCTTCGTCCGTGGTGGTCTTGGGCTTGTATTCGCAGCCCACCCAGCCGGTATAGCCGGCCTCGTCCAGCGCCTTGAGCACGAAGGGGTAATTGATCTCGCCCGTGCCCGGCTCGTGGCGGCCGGGATTATCCGCCAGCTGCACATGCTTGATGCGCGGCAGCTGGGCGCGGATGGTGGTGACCAGATCCCCTTCCATGATCTGCATGTGATAGATGTCGTACTGGAAGAAGATGTCGTCCGCGCCCACCTCGTCGAACAGGGCCATGGCCTGCTTGGTGTTGGTGAGGTGGAAGCCGGGCATGTCGCGGGTGTTGATGGCCTCGGCGACGAAGGGAATGCCGGCCTTCTTCAGCTCCGCCGCGGCGAACTTCAGGTTGGCCACCAGCGTCTCGTGGACCTTCTCAGGCGCCACGTCCTTGGGGGTGAGGCCGCAAAGCACGTTGAGCGTCTTGGTGCCCAGCACCTTGGCATAGGCGATGGCGGTGCCCACGCTGTCCTGGAACTCGCCCACGCGGTCCGGCAGCACGGCGATGCCCCGCTCGCCCTTGGCCCAGTCGCCGGCCGGCAGATTGTGCAGGGCCTGGGTGAGGCCGAATTTGTGGAGCCGCTCCGCCACCTGCTCCGCCGGATAGGCATAGGGGAAGAGATATTCCACGCCCTTGAAGCCGGCTTGTGCGGCTTTGTCGAAACGGTCGAGGAAATCGATCTCGTTCCAGAGCATGGTCAGATTGGCTGCGAACTGGGGCATTCACCTCTCCGCTGGCTGAGCCTTTGATATTGCTTGGTTTCGGTCCGCCCCCGCAGGCGCGGCCGCAAAGAGCCCTCCGGCGCGACGTGCGCCGGAGGGTCAAGTCTACCCAAAGTCCGGAGGGGAGGTCACTCCGCCGGTTCGGGCTGACGGACCTTCTCGACAGGAAGATCGAGGATGTCCTCGAACTCGGTGACCTTGTCGATCTCCACACCCATGGCGATGTTGGTCACACGCTCCAGGATGAATTCCACCACCACCGGCACCTGGTGCTCCTGCATCAGGGCTTCGGCACGGGCGAAGGCGTCCTTGAATTCGTTGGGCGTGCGCACCCGGATGGCCTTGCAGCCAAGGCCCTCGGCCACCGCCACATGGTCGACGCCATAGGCACCGGCCTCCTCCGAATTGATATTGTCGAAGGACAGTGACACCTCGAAGTCCATTTCGAAGCCGCGCTGCGCCTGCCGGATGAGGCCGAGATAGGAATTGTTCACCACCACATGGAGATAGGGCAGGTTGTGCTGGGCGCCCACCGCCAGTTCCTCGATCAGGAACTGGAAGTCATAGTCGCCCGAGAGCGCCACGATCTTGGCATCGGGGCGCGCCGCCCGCACGCCGAGCGCCGCCGGCAAGGTCCAGCCGAGCGGGCCGGCCTGGCCGCAATTGATCCAGTGGCGCGGCTCATAGACGTGCAGGAACTGGGCACCGGCGATCTGGGAGAGGCCGATGGTGGTGACATAGGTCACGTCGCGCCCGAAGGCCTCCACCATCTCCTCATAGACGCGCTGGGGCTTCAGCGGCACATTGTCGAAGTGCGACTTGCGCAGCATGGTCCGCTTGCGGCCAAGGCACTCCTGCGCCCAGGCGGAATAGTCCGGCAACAGGCCCTTCGCCTTCCATTCGCGCGCCACCTCAAGGAACAGGTCGAGGGCCGCGCCCGCATCGGAGACGATGCCGAAGTCCGGTCCGAAGACGCGGCCGATCTGGGTCGGCTCGATGTCCACATGCACGAACTTGCGGCCCTTGGTGTAGACCTCCACCGAGCCCGTGTGCCGGTTTGCCCAGCGATTGCCGATGCCGAGCACGAAGTCGGACGCCAGCAAATTGGCATTGCCGTAGCGGTGCGAGGTCTGGAGGCCGCACATGCCGGCCATCAGCGGATGGTCGTCGGGAATGGTGCCCCAGCCCATGAGGGTGGGGATGACCGGCACGCCGGTCAGTTCGGCGAACTCCACGAGCTGGGCCGAGGCATCCGCATTGATGATGCCGCCACCGGCGATGATCAGCGGGCGCTCGCTGTCGAGCAGGAAAGACAGGGCCTTCTCCGCCTGGGCGCGGGTGGCCTTGGGCTTGTAGACGGGCAGCGGAGCGTAAGTTTCCTCGTCGAACTCGATCTCGGCGAGCTGCACGTCCAGGGGCAGGTCGATGAGCACCGGGCCGGGGCGGCCCGAGCGCATGACGTGGAAGGCCTGCTGGAACACCATCGGCACCAGGGCCGGCTCGCGCACGGTGACCGCCCACTTGGTGACCGGCTTGGCGATGGATTCGATGTCCACCGCCTGGAAATCTTCCTTGTAGAGCCGGGCGCGGGGGGCCTGGCCGGTGATGCATAGGATCGGGATGGAATCCGCCGAGGCCGAGTAGAGCCCGGTGATCATGTCGGTGCCGGCCGGCCCCGACGTGCCGATGCACAGGCCGATATTGCCGGCCACCGCACGGGTATAGCCCTCGGCCATGTGGGAGGCGCCCTCCACGTGGCGCGCCAGGACGTGGCGGATGGAGCCGCGGGCCTTGAGGGCAGAATAGAACGGATTGATCGCCGCGCCCGGAACGCCGAAGGCGCAGGAAATGCCTTCCTTTTCCAGAACGCGGACAGCGGCGTCGACAGCACGCATGCGAGCCATGGCGTTTCCCCTTCTTTGACTTTCGTCGAGGATGCCGTGCCCGCCGCTTCGCTTCTATGGGAAGAAATGGCATCACATTGATGCCCTGGCGGCAATAATCTTGCCGCGCGTCTGCCCGCCCGGGGACCCGGGTGATCCGCGTTCCTTAGGCCACTTCCACGCGGTTCCTGCCCAGATGCTTGGCCCGGTAAAGGGCGGCATCCGCCATCGAGATGGAATGGTCGCCGGACGCCGGCTCGTGCTCGGGATCGAAGACGTGGATGCCGGCGCTGATGGTTAGATGGGCGAGGAGCCCCGTGGCCGCCTCGGTGCGGGCGCGGATGCGCTCGGCAATGGCACTGGCCACGGCCTCCCCCGTGCGGGGCAGAAGCACCAGGAATTCCTCGCCCCCGAAGCGCCCGATCGTGTCGGAGGCGCGGGTGCCGTCCCGCAGGATGTCCGCGATGGCCTTCAGGGCATGGTCGCCCTCCAGGTGGCCGAAGCGGTCATTGTAGGTCTTGAAGTGATCCACATCGAACATGACGAAGGCGAGCGGTGCCTTGGAGGCGCTTGCGGCCTGAAGCTCATCATCGATGTGCTGGCGCAAGGCACGACGGTTCAGAATGCCGGTGAGGGGATCCACCGTCGCCAGCTCGGTGAGCTTGCGGTTGGCCGCCTGCAATTCCTCCCCCCGCTGGTTGAGTTGCTCCAGCAGCAGCGTCTGGGGGCCGATATCCTGGATCTGCGAGACGAAGCAGCGCGGGCTGCCGTCCTCGTTGCGCACCAGCGTGACGTCGAGCTGGGCCAGCAGGATGCTTCCGTCGCCGCGCACATAACGCTTCTTGAGGCGATACCCCTTGATCTCCCCGCCCAGCAGCCGCCGCAGGTCGTCGAGATCCGCTTCCAGGTCGTCCGCCACCGTGATCGCCTGGAAGGTGAGGGCACGCATCTGCGGCTCGGAATAGCCGAAGAGCATGCAGGCGGCTTCGTTCACGTCGAGGAATTGACCTTTCAGGTCAACCAGGGCCATGCCGATGGGCGCATGGTCGAAGGCCGCAGTGAAGAGGCGCATGGCATCCTGCCGCTCGACCTCCGCGGCTCGCCGGCGGATATCGAGCCGGTGCCGCTCAATGGCGCGCCCGAGCATATTGGCCAGGAGTTCAAGGAAAGCCTGTTCCTCTGGCGTGAAGGGGATGTCGCGGGGCTTGGTGCCCAGCAGGCTGAATGTTCCGACGATGGTGTCGCCGATCCGGATGGGCGCGCCCACATAGGTCTCGAAGCCGGCATCCCGATGCAGCGGATGGTCCTGGAAGCGCGCCTCGCCCGAAAGGTGCCAGATCAGGCGGGTTTGTCCGGTGCGCACCACCTCTTGCGCGAAGGTGGATTGGAGCGGCCACCTGTCGCCGGTCTTGAACGGGACGGGGCGCTCGGACTGCACGCCAAGAAAGACGAACTGATCGCCCTTCACGCTGCTGATAACGCCCGCGTCCATGTCGAACAGGGTGAGGGCGCTTTTCAGATAGCGGTCATAGAGGACCGAGAGGTCGTCATCACCCGTATGCAGAAGATCCTGGAGCGCATGGAGCGCCGCAACGGAACGCCGTGGATTGTGGTGGGGCCGCACAGCGTGGGGGGATTTTCCCCTTTCCTCTTCATTCCCGGCCATTGGAATGACTCTGCGGCATGGGATCCGGCAACATCAGGTGACCGCTGTCCGAAGAATGATGTTAACGCAACGAGAGGTTACGTATCTCTACGTAGCCGCAAGTGCGACGGATTTTCAAACGGACCGACGTCGCTCCGTCAGAAGTCGCGCCACGGGGTCAGGCGCGCGGCGATAGGGGAGAGGATGGAATTGGACCAATTGCATAAATGACTTCCAGGGCTTGGCCCGGCCTTACCCGCCAGTGTTATAAGTCCAGGCCCAATCACAAGCGCGCTGGCCGCGGGGGGACGCCATGACGGACATTGCGACGCGCGTCTATAATCACACCTGGAAGATCGATCCCATCGTTCGCTCGGTGCTGGATACGGACTTCTACAAGCTCCTGATGGGGCAGACAATTTTCCGCCGGCACCCGGCGGTGCGCGTCACCTTCGGCATCCACAATCGCTCCACCCATGTGCGGCTTGCGGACATCATCGACATCGGCGAGTTGCGCGAGCAACTGGACCATGTGCGCTCGCTCACCCTCACGCGCGGCGAATCCACCTGGCTGCGCGGCAATATGTTCTACGGCAAGCGGCAGATGTTCTCGCCGGACTATGTGGCCTGGCTGGAACGCTTCCGCTTTCCCGCCTACCACCTGGAAAAGCGTGACGGGCAGTATGAGCTGACCTTCGAGGGGCCGTGGGTCGAGACCACCATGTGGGAGATCCCGGCGCTCGCCATCATCAACGAGCTGCGCTCCCGGGCGGTGCTGCGCAGCCTCGGCAAGTTCGAGCTGCAGATCCTCTATGCCCGCGCCATGACGCGGGTGTGGGAGAAGATCGAGTTCCTGAAATCGCTCGGCCGGGTCAACCTCGCCGATTTCGGCACGCGCCGTCGGCATGGCTTCCTGTGGCAGGACTGGTGCGTCCAGGCGCTCATCGAGGGCATGGGCGATACCTTCCTCGGCACCTCCAATTGCCTCATCGCCATGCGGCGCGAGGTGGAGGCGGCGGGCACCAATGCCCATGAGCTGCCCATGGTCTATGGCGCGCTCGCCCGCAACGACGCGGAACTGGCCTGGGCGCCCTACCAGGTGCTGGCGGACTGGCAGGAGGATTACGAGGGCAACCTGCGCATCATGCTCCCCGACACCTATGGGACCTCCGGCTTCCTGGCCCATGCCCCCGACTGGCTGGCCGGCTGGACCGGCATCCGCATCGACAGCAAGGAGCCGGTGGCCGGCGGCGAGGAGGCCATCGCCTGGTGGCGGACACGGGGGCAGGACCCCACCGAGAAGCTCGCCATCTTCTCCGACGGCCTCGACATCGGCGAGATCGAGCGCATCTACAAGGCCTTCAACGGACGCATGCGGCTCGGCTTCGGCTGGGGCACGCTGCTGACCAACGACTTCCGCGGGCTGGCGCCCGGCGGCGTGCTCGATCCCATCTCCATCGTGTGCAAGGTCATCTCGGCCAATGGCCATGGGGCGGTGAAGCTCTCGGACAATCCCACCAAGGCGATGGGTTCCCCCGAGGAGATCGAGCGCTACAAGCGCGTCTTCAATGTGGGGCCCCAGCAGGCGCGCCGCACCGTCGTTTGATGCCATCCCCGCAACGGGAAAGGGCCGGGACGCCTGCGCGCCCCGGCCCTTTTATGTCTCGCCGGCTGCCGGCGATGGATCAGCCGAACAGCTTGGCGGCGGTCTTGGCGATCAGCTCGCCCTGGTGGCGGGCGCCGGCCAGCTCGATCTCGGAGGGCTGGCGCGAGCCGTCACCGGCGGCGATGGTGGTGGCGCCATAGGGGGCGCCGCCCACCACTTCCGACACCGTCATCTGGCCCTGGTGGCTGTAGGGCAGGCCCACGATCACCATGCCGAAATGCAGCAGGTTGGTGATGATGGAGAAGAGGGTGGTCTCCTGGCCGCCATGCTGGGTGGCGGTGGACACGAAGGCGCCGCCCACCTTGCCGTTCAGTGCGCCGCGCGCCCACAGGCCGCCGGCCTGGTCGAGGAAGGCGGCGAGCTGGGACGACATGCGGCCGAAGCGCGTGCCGGTGCCGACGATGATGGCGTCATAGTGCTCGAGATCGGCCACGGTGGCGACGGGGGCCTTCTGGTCGAGCTTGAAATGGGCGCCCTTTGCGATCTCCTCGGGCACGGTCTCGGGGATACGCTTGATGTCCACCTGGGCGCCGGTGCTGCGGGCGCCTTCCGCCACGGCTTCCGCCATGGTCTCAACGTGGCCGTAGGACGAATAATAAAGCACCAGGACCTTCGCCATTTTCATCTCCTCTGCAGGACGTTCCGAAGCGCTCAGCGCTTGCACAGGGATATGCCTCCGACCCATGTTGCGGTGCAAGGTGTGCATCATTGCAATGAAGCGAAGTCCGTTTGGGGCTTTGCAAGGATGCGGCCCTGGCGCACACTGACAGAACGTGCGGGGCGCAGCCTTTCTGTCGTGCAAAAGGCCTTATCGCACGCGTGCAGCGTAGCGCCGCGCGATCCGGGACGGTTCCGGGCCGGTCGGCGATAAGCCTGACCTGAAGCCGCAATGGGCCCGCGCTATGGGGGCGGTCGGCCGCCTTCGGCCGGAGGACGCCATGACCTATCTTTCGGCGATCACTGCGGTGCACACCTTCATCAGGCTGGCGGCCATCGTGGCCGGCGTCTTCGCGGTGGTGGACCTTTTCCGTCCCGCCGCGCGGGGGACGGCGGTGCGGGTTTTCCTCTGGCTGGCCTTCCTCACCAGCGCCACCGGTTTCCTGTTTCCAGGCCTCATGCTGACGCCGGCGGTGATCGTCGGCATCATCGCCTTGCTGGTGCTGGCGGCGGTGGCGTGGGCCGCGCGGCGGCTTCATCGGCTGGGGCCGTACCAGGCCGTGTTCGCCTCGGGTGTCGTGGCGAGCCTTTACCTGCTCGTCTTTGTCGGCATCGCCCAGGCTTTCCAGAAGGTGCCGCTCCTGCACGCGCCGGCGCCCACCGGGGGCGAGCTGCCCTTCGCGGTGGCACAGGCCGTCGTGCTCTTCGCTTTCATCGCCATCGGCCTTGCCGCGGCGCGGCGGGGGCGCATGCCCGGCATCCGGCCGGCATGAGGTGGCCCGGGGTCAGGATGCCGGGTGGCGGGCGCGGCTCGCCAGCGGCTGGGCGGCCACAGACAGGAGGGAACGATAGCGGCGGCGGGCATCGGCGGAGGTGCCGCTGTCGCTGATGGCGGCTTCCTGGAGCTCGGCCAGCGCATAGGGGCTGGGCTCCGAGGGAAGCGCCACCACCTCCGGCACCGCGTCCAAGAGGTCCAGCACGTCCCGCGCGGTGAGCGCGGCCAAAGCGTGGGCCATGAGGCGGCACTGATAGGCGCGCCGCTCGGGCGTCAGTCGGTCCCACGGCTCCAGCAGCGGATAGCGCTCGCGGGCGGCCGCGTGGGCTTCCTTGGCCATCCGTTCCAGCAGGTCAACCGATACCATCACGTCCTCTGCAACCGTGCGCTCCGATGGAGCGGTGGGCGGATGTGCGGACAAGCGTCTGTGGGGAAATCCCTCGACGCGCCCCCGCGCACTTGCCAGCATGGCGGCTGCCTGTTTCCGAAGCCTTTCCACTGCGCCTTGAGGTCCAGAACGTGCCATCTTGGTTAATAAGCTCTTACCGTTCGCGCATCCTTGGCCCGGCGGGAGGAGTTTTCCTCATCGCCCTTTCCGCGCTGCTGGCGAGCGCACCGGCGTGGGCGCAGCAATCCACGGCCCGCCCGCTGCCTGTGCTGCGGCAGGAAATCGACCGGATCGACGGCGAAATCCTCAAATTGCTCGGGGAACGCACCGGCGTGGTGGCGGAGGTGGGGGCCTCGAAGACGGTGGCCGGCGGGCCGGTGTTCCGCCCCGGTCGCCAGGCCTCGCTCATCAAGGTGTTGATCGGGCGCAGCGGCGGCGTACCCTCTCCACAGGCCATCGCCGCCATCTGGACCAACATCATTGCCGCTTCGATTCGCACCCAGAAGCCGGACTTCACGGTTCAGGTGACGCAGGATGCCGGACCTGCCGGCTACGGCCTCGCCAAGGATTTCTTCGGGGCCGAGATCCCGGTAACGGTGGCGGGGGATCCCGCGACCGCCTTCTCCGCCCTCGTCGAGGGCCGTGCGGACGTGGTTGCGCTGCCGCTTGCGGGCGGCTGGTGGCGATCCCTGCCGGAGGGCGTGACAATCCTCGCCTCCGCGCCGCTGGTGCGCGCGCAGCCGAGGCCGGACCTGCTCATTCTCGCCCGCCAGGCCCCGGACCCCTCGGGCACCGACATGACGCTGGTGGTGATGCCCGAGGGCGACACGCCGGGCACCGTCTTGGCGCGCGAGGGCGGCGAGATGCTGGTGGCGCTGGGGCCGGAGCTCCCCGTTCCCCTGGAGGCCCGGACGCTAGGCCGGGCGGCGGTGCCGGTGCCGCCGGGAAAATAGGCCGGCAAAAACACTGGAAAGGAATGCGATCCGGCGCCATATGGGCGTCGGCTGCTCGGCAGTTTCATCCGCGCGCCGCAATCGCGCGGCATAGGGGAGAGGCGGCGTTCGCCGCGGCAAGGGAAGGGCGAAGAGATGTCCGTGACGCTCGATGCGTTGAAGGTGAAGCTGTTCACTGACGGTGCCGACAAGGCCCAGATCGTCGACATGGCGCGCCACGCGCACATTGCGGGCTTCACCACCAACCCGTCCTTGCTGCGCAAGGCGGGCGTCTCCGACTATGAGGCCTATGCCCGCGACCTCGTCGCAGCGGTGCCGGACCGGCACATTTCCTTCGAGGTGTTCTCCGACGAAATCCCGGAAATGCGCGCCCAGGCCCGGGTCATCGCCACCTGGGGCGAGAATGTGCATGTGAAGCTGCCCGTCTCCACCACCAGTGGCGAGACGCTCTATGAGCTGGTGCGCGACCTCACCCAGGACGGCGTGAAGGTGAACCTCACCGCCATCTTCGCCACCGAGCAGGTGGAAGCGGGCGTCGCGGCGCTCGCCGGTGGCGCGCCGTCCTGCATTTCCGTCTTCGCCGGCCGCCTCGCGGACCTTGGCATCGACTATGTGCCAGCCGTGGCGAAGGCCGTGGAGCTCTCCCGCCAGACCGCCAATGTGGAAGTCATCTGGGCGTCCACCCGCGAGGTGTGGAACGTGATCGAGGCGGACCGCATGGGCTGCCACATCATTACCGCCCCGGCGGACGTGCTGAAGAAGCTGCCGGCTTTGGGTTCCAAGACCGCCATGGAGCTCTCCCTCGACGCCGTTAAGGCGTTCCGCGTGGACGCGCTGGCGGCCGGGCTCACGCTCGACCTTGCCGGCCGCGCCGCCGCCGAATAGGCCCGGCGGCACCCGCCCGCTTATTCCTCATCCCGTGTTTTCGCCTCGAACCGGCGCCTTCATGGCGCCGGTTCGATTGCGCTTGGCATCCGCGCTGCTTACATTTCTTTCAACGTGATGGCTAAGCAGCCGGGGAAGCTCGCCAGAAGAGCGGGCGTCCGAACGGCGCAAGGGGACGAAAATGAGGGACGAGACGCACGGGCCCGCAGAGGGTTCGGCGCTGTCTGTCCAGGAACGCAACAGCGCTCCTTGGGACGCACGCGGCGTGGCCGGCCTCGGGCCGGGCGCACGGGGCGAACGCGTCTATGCCGCCCTCGATCTCGGCACCAACAATTGCCGCCTCCTGATCGCCCGCCCCACGCCGCGCAACTTCCGCGTGGTGGACGCCTTCTCGCGCATCGTGCGCCTGGGGGAGGGGGTCGCGAGCAGCGGGCGCCTGTGCGATGCGGCCATGGACCGGGCGGTGGCCGCCCTTGAGGTCTGCGCCGCCAAGATCGAGGCGCGGGGCGTCTCGCGGGCCCGCATCATCGCGACGGAGGCCTGCCGCGCGGCCGCCAACGGCGCCGAATTCTGCGCGAGGGTCACTGAGCGCACCGGCCTCATCCTGGATGTGGTGGACCGCCGCACGGAGGCCGGCCTTGCCGCAGCCGGCTGCGCCCCGCTGGTGGACCCCACCTGCGAGGGGGCGATTCTGTTCGACATTGGCGGCGGCTCCACCGAGGTGGTGTGGCTCGGCCGCCGCGCCTCGGGCGATGACGGCCCCCCGCGAGCGCGAATCCGCTCCTGGGTGTCGCTGCCGGTGGGCGTTGTCTCCCTCGCCGAGCGCCACGGCGGCGTAAAGGTTTCCCGGGAATTGTTCGAGGCCATGGTGGGCGAGGTGACGGCCATGCTGGATGGCGTCCGCCAGAGTTGGGGCGTGCGGCCGCCCGGCCGCATGCACCTGCTCGGCACCTCCGGCACCGTCACCACGGTGGCAGGCATTCACCTGGGACTGGCCCGCTATGACCGCACGCGGGTTGACGGCGCCTGGCTCCATGCGCAGGACATCAACTGCGTGGTGGATCGGCTCATGGGCATGTCGTTCGAGGAGCGCGTCTCCAACCCCTGCATCGGTGCCCAGCGCGCCGATCTGGTGCTGGCGGGATGCGCGATCATGGAAGCGATACGCGAGACCTTCCCCACTGATCGGCTGCGCGTGGCCGATCGCGGTCTCAGGGAGGGTATGCTGGTGCAATTGATGCGGGCGGATGGCGCGTGGCGCCGACACAGGGCGGATTGCGCGCGGGAGCCCCAGGCGTGACATCTCCTCCCAAGGGGCCGGACGGGCGCCCGCTGAAGGTGCGCGTGAAAACCGCGCGCGGCCGCACCACCTCCTCCCAGAAATGGCTGCAGCGCCAGTTGAACGACCCCTACGTCGCCCGCGCCAAGCGGGAGGGATGGCGCTCGCGCGCAGCCTATAAGCTGATCGAGATGGACGAGAAGGTCCATTTCCTGAAGCGCGGGATGCGGGTGGTCGATCTCGGCGCCGCCCCCGGCGGCTGGAGCCAAGTGGCGGCGCGCAAGATTGGACTTGCCGAGGGGCAGGGCAAGGTTGTGGCCATCGACCTGCTGGAAATGGAATCCATTCCCGGCGTCCAATTCGCGCAACTCGATTTTCTCACCCCCGAAGCGCCGGAGCGGCTGCTGGAGATGCTGGGCGGCCCGGCTGACCTCGTTATGTCCGACATGGCGGCCAATGCCACCGGCCACAAGCAGACGGACCATTTGAAGATCGTGGGCCTGGTGGAACTGGCGGCCGATTTCGCCCGCCAGGTGCTGGCCCCCGGTGGCGTGTTCGTGGCCAAGGTGCTGCAAGGGGGTACGGAAGGGGCGCTGCTGGCGGACTTGAAGCGCGACTTCACGCAGGTGCGCCACATCAAGCCGCCGGCGAGCCGGGCCGATTCGGCTGAGCTTTACGTCCTGGCCACCGGATATCGCGGCAAGGCAGCCGTCGTGGCGCATGAGGAAGACGGGAAAGAGTGAGGCGTCCCCCGTCCGCGGAGCGCCGCCGCGTGCCGGCACGGCGCGCCGGGGCTGATCAGCGGGTCAGGGCGATCTGCTGGTTATTGTCGAGAATGGTGCCCACATAGCGGTTGGCGCCATCGGGCTGGAGGCGGGCGGTGACCTTGCCCACATGGTTCTGAAGCACCAGGTCCGAGCCCATTACGTCCCAGCCCTTGGTCATGAAGATTTCGCTCGGGCAGGAAATGTCCGCTTGCGCCGCAAGGCCGCTGGCGCCGCGCGCGGTGGACAGGGTGAGCGGACAGGTGCGCCGGCCTTCATCCCACGCGAAAGTCCAGGCGCCGGAGAGCTGTTCCTGCGCATTGCTGGCCGCATAAGCCACGCCGCCGGGATTGGTGGGCGGGGGCGTCAGGGGCACATTGGAAGCGGTGGTGGTGGGGGTCACGGCCGCGCCAGCGGTCGCGGCCGCGGCTCCGGTGGTGGGACGGGCAATGGAGGCCGTGGAATTGGGCGCAGGCATGGGCGCCGATTCCACTGAGGCGGTCGGAGCCGAAAGTGGCGGAGGCGCATCCATCGCAGTGGGTTTGGTGCCGAAGCCGCCCAACTCCGTGCTGCACCCGGCAAGCGCCAAGGCCGATACCAACACCGCTGCCGCGGGAACTGCCTTCATCCAACTGTCTCCGGACGCGCCGCGCCAGGCGCGGTGCCAATTTCCAAGCCTAACCTGATACGCCGACCGGCTCACCCCGCAACAATCAACAGCCTTAACGGCGCCTTCAGGTTCCCTGGCCCGATCACCCCCACAGGAGACCGTGAGCCGGAACACTTTCCGGCAGAACATGGCAGGAGAATGACCCCTTCGACATATGCGACACAATAGCCGCGTGGCGCCGCACTTGAAGCCTGGCTGTATCCCGTAACACAATCACACAAGCCGGCGGCGTGAAGCGTGCCGGCCCATCGCCAAAAATGCCGCGGGCATGTGTTCAAAGGGGGGCTGTCTTCCTCTATTCCTGCCTGCGAAGAAATCCTGTGGAGCGCCGCCATGTACCAGATGCTGGATCCGAAGACCTTGACCGTGCTCATCACCGGCGCGACCTCCGGCATCGGCGCCGCCGCGGCGCGCCGCTATGCCGGAGCGGGGGCCCGCGTGATCCTGGCCGGCCGCCGGGCCGAGCGCCTGGCCGCGCTTGCCGGAGAGGTGGGCGAGAACGTGCACTGCCTGGAACTGGACGTGCGCGACTATGACGCCACCACCGCCGCCCTCGCGCGTCTGCCCGATGCCTTCGCCGGCATCAATGTGGTGTGCGCCAATGCCGGCCTCGCCCTGGGCCTGGAGCCGGCCCAGGAGGCGCATCTCTCCGATTGGGAAGAGATGGTCGACACCAATGTGAAGGGCCTGCTCTACACCGTGCGGGCGGCGCTGCCGGGCATGGTGGCCCGCAAGGAAGGCCATGTGGTGCTCACCGGCTCGGTGGCCGGCGACTATCCCTATCCGGGCGGCAACACCTATGGGGCCACCAAGGCCTTCGTGAAGCAGTTCGCCCTCAATCTGTGGGCGGACGTGGTGGGCACCGGCGTGCGCGTCACCAATGTGGAGCCCGGCCTCACCGAGACCGAATTCTCCGTGGTGCGCTTCAAGGGCGACGAGGGACGCGCCGGCAAGGTCTATGAGGGCGTCGCCCCCATGACCGGCGAGGACATTGCCGAGCAGATCTTCTTCTGCACCACCTTGCCGCGGCACGTGAACATCACGCGGATCCAGGCCATGGCGAGCCACCAGAGCTTCGGCCCCTTCGCCATCAAGCGCTCCTGAGGCCCCGGGGGAGCCCCCATGAGTCTGCCGAACCTCATCACCCTGGGCCGCATCCTGCTGGTGCCCATCGTGGTGTGGGCCATTGCCTCCGGGGAGGTACAGCTGGCGTTCTGGCTGTTCCTCCTCGCCGGCGTGTCGGACGCCATTGATGGCTTCCTGGCCAAGAATTTCGGCATGCAGACCGAGCTTGGCGCCTATCTCGACCCGCTGGCCGACAAGGCACTTCTGGTCTCCATCTATGTGACGCTGGCCATATCCGGCCTCTTGCCCCGCTGGGTCGCCATCGCGGTGGTGGCGCGCGACGTGATGATCATCGGCGCCATCATGCTTTCCGCCTTGATGGCGCGGCCGGTGACCATCCGCCCGCTGGTGGTCTCCAAGGTCAACACCACCGTCCAGATCGCCTTTGCCGCCATGGTGCTCGCCGCCGAGGGGTTCGGTGTGTCGCTCGGTTCTGCCTTTCATCTTGGCCTTGTGGCGGTGGGCCTCTTGACGGCTCTTTCTGCGGCGGCCTATCTCGCCGAGTGGATGCGCCACGTGGCCTCTTGACGGCAACGGGCGCGCTGGCCTCGCAGGCCCCCGTCCTGCTCTGTTGCTCGAAGGGAGGCGCGATGGCGCTTCAGCTGCAATTGCGGTTCTGGATCGGGGCCCTGGTGGCCCTCATCTGCGTCCTGTGGCTGCTGCGCGGCATCCTGCTGCCGTTCGTGGTCGGCATCGCCATCGCCTATTTCCTCAACCCTCTGGTCGAGCGCATGGCGCGCTTGGGCGTGGCGCGCACGCCGGCGGCGCTTGCGATCGTCGGCCTCCTGGTTCTGGTGGTGGTGATCCTGCTGCTGGTGGTGCTGCCGCTTCTGTCCAGCCAGCTGTTCGAATTCATTCAGAACATGCCGGGCTACGTGACGCGCCTGCAGCGCCTTGTCACCCAGGAAAACCGGGAATGGATCGACCATTTCTTCGGCGACCGGCTCCCTGACATCCAGCGCTCCCTGTCGGACCTCATGTCCCAGGGCGTGAGTTACATGCTGGGCTTCCTCACCTCGCTGTGGTCCGGCGGTCAGGCGCTGATCTCCGTGTTCGCGCTGATGGTCGTGACGCCGGTGGTGGTCTTCTACGTGCTGTGCGACTGGCCGGCCATGCTGCACGCGGTGGACAGCTGGATTCCCCTGCACCAGCGTCCGGTGGTGCGGCGGCTCGGCCGGGAGATGGACATGGCGATCGCCGGCTTCATTCGTGGCCAGGCGCTTGTCTGCCTGCTGCTCGGCACCTTCTATGCGGTGGCCCTGTCCATGGCGGGCCTTAATTTCGGCCTGCTCATCGGTATTGTGTCGGGGCTCATCACCTTCATTCCTTATGTGGGCTCCATGACCGGCCTGGTGCTCGCCATGGGCATCGCCATCGTGCAGTTCTTTCCCGACTGGGCCATGATCGGAACCATCCTTGCCATCTTCATCGCCGGCCAGACGGTGGAGGGCTATATTCTCTCCCCCAAGCTCGTGGGCGACAGCATCGGCGTGCATCCGGTGTGGCTGATGTTCGCCCTGTTCGCCTTCGGCTATCTGTTCGGCTTTGTCGGCCTGCTTCTGGCGGTGCCGCTGACCGCGGCTGTGGGCGTGCTGGTGCGGTTCGCCTTCCGGCAATATTTCCAGAGCCCGCTTTATACCGGCGGCGACGGACCGGCCCCGGACATGCACTGAGCCATGGCCAGCCGAGGACAGACGAGCCGCCAGTTGCCGCTGGACCTGCCGCCCGCCGCCGCCTTGCTGCGGGAGGATTTCCTTGCTGCGCCGGGCAATGCGGCGGCGCTGGCGCTGATCGATTCCTATCCCGACTGGCCCGGACCGGTGGTGGGCCTCGTGGGTCCCGCCGGTGCGGGCAAGAGCCATCTGGCGGCCATCTTCGCCCGCGAGGCGGGAGCCCGCACGGTGCAAGCAGCCGCGCTTGACAAGCACAGCGTGCCCGCCGCGCTGGAGACCGGCGCCCTCGTCCTGGAGGATGTCTCGGCCGATGCAGTGGATGAGGCGGCCCTGTTTCACCTTCTCAACCTCGCCCGCGAGCAGGGCGCCCATGTGCTGATGACCGCGCGCGCCCCGCTCGCCGGCCTGTCCCTGGTCACGCCCGACCTGGTCTCTCGCTTGCGCGCCATTCCCGTGGTGGAGATCGCGCCTGCCGATGACAGCCTGCTCGCCGCAGTGCTGGTGAAGCTGTTCGCGGATCGCCAGATCCAGGTGGACGAGGCCACAGTGCAATATCTGCTGCGCCGCATGCCCCGCTCGGTGGAGGGCGCCGAGGCCCTGGTGGCGGCCATTGACCGTGCCGCGCTCGCGGCCCGCCGGCCGGTCACGCGCGCGCTCGCCGCCGAAGTCTTGCGTGCGGAGATGGATACACCCGAAGATGATGACGCGCCCTGACACGGGACTGTCATAGAGCGGTCATTGAAGACGGCCATGGTCCGGGCGAATTTGGGGGAATAGACATGAGCGCGAACGAGACCGCAGCCCTTTCCATGGTGGAGGACGCTTCTCCCGCGGCCCAGGACGCCCCTGTGAGTGACCTGCGCCACTCGCCGGACCGCTTCATCAACCGCGAGATTTCGTGGCTGCATTTCAATCGCCGCGTGCTGGAGGAGGCGTCGAACGCCACCCATCCGCTGCTGGAGCAACTGCGCTTCCTGTCCATCTCGGCCAACAATCTGGACGAGTTCTTCATGGTCCGCGTCGCCGGCCTGAAGGAGCAGATCAGCGAAGGCGTCACCACGCCCAGCCCGGATGGCCTCAGCCCGTCCGAGCAACTGGCCAAGATCATGAACGAGGCCGGCAAGCTGATCTTCGACCAGCAGGCCCGCTGGCGCGAGCTGCGCGTGGAGCTCGCCGCCACGGGCATCCGCCTGGTGGATGGCTCGGAGATCACCGCGAGCGACCTGGCTGCGCTGGAAAAGCACTTCCTGCACCATGTCTTCCCGGTTCTGACCCCGCTCGCCATCGACCCGGCCCATCCTTTCCCCTTCATCCCCAATCTCGGCTTCTCCCTGGCGCTGCAACTGGTGCGCCAGAACGACGGGCGGGGCATGAATGCGCTGATCCGCGTGCCGGCCAAGGTGGAGCGTTTCATCCGCCTGCCCGAGCATAATGGCCAGGGCATGCGCTTCATTGCCCTTGAGCAGATGATCGGCCTGTTCATCGCCCGCCTCTTCCCCGGCTATGTGGTGAAGGGCCAGGGCGTGTTCCGCGTGATCCGCGACAGCGACCTGGAAATCGAGGAGGAGGCCGAGGATCTCGTCCGCCTGTTCGAGACCGCGCTGAAGCAGCGGCGCTACGGTTCGGTGATCCGCATGGAGGCGGATGCCGGCATGCCGGACGAATTGCGCAACTTCGTCGCCCGCGAGCTGGACGTGAAGGACGAGGAGATCTTCGTCGTCAACGGCGTGCTGGCGCTGAACGAATTCTCCCAGCTCGTCTCGGTGGACCGGCCGGACCTCAAGTTCCAGCCCTACAATGCCCGATTTCCCGAGCGCATTCGCGACCATGGCGGCGACTGCTTTCTGGCCATTCGCGAGAAGGACATTCTGGTCCACCACCCTTATGAATCCTTCGATGTGGTGGTTCAGTTTCTCCGTCAGGCTGCTCGCGACCCTAACGTCGTCGCCATCAAGCAGACCCTCTACCGCACCTCCTCCGACAGCCCCATCGTGAAGGCGCTGGCCGAGGCGGCGGAAGCCGGCAAGTCCGTCACCGCCCTGGTGGAGCTCAAAGCGCGCTTCGACGAGGAAGCCAATATCCGCTGGGCGCGTGACCTGGAGCGCGCGGGCGTTCAGGTGGTGTTCGGCTTCATCGACCTGAAGACCCATGGCAAATTGTCCATGGTGGTCCGCCGCGAGGGCGGGGCGCTCTCCACCTATTGCCATGTGGGCACGGGCAATTATCACCCCATCACGGCGCGCATCTATACCGATCTGTCCTTCTTCACCGCCGACCCGGTGATCGCCCAGGACGTGGCGCGGATCTTCAACTTCATCACCGGCTATGCCACCCCCGGCGAGCTCGACGTGATGGCCGTGTCCCCCACCACGCTGAAGCCGCGCATCCTCCAGAACATCCAAGAGGAAATCGCGCACGCCCGAGCCGGCCGTCCGGCCGCCATCTGGCTGAAGTGCAACTCGCTGGTGGACCCCATGGTTATCGACGCGCTCTATGATGCGAGCGCGGCCGGCGTGCATGTGGAATGTGTGGTGCGCGGCATCTGCTGCCTGCGGCCCGGCATCGCAGGACTTTCGGAGAATATCCGGGTGAAGTCCATTGTCGGACGGTTCCTTGAACACAGCCGGATCTATTGCTTCGGGGGCGGGCATGGATTGCCCCATCCCAAGGCAATCGTTTACATTTCCTCCGCCGATCTGATGACGCGCAACCTGGATCGTCGCGTCGAGACCTTGTGCCCGATCACCAATCCCACGGTGCACGAGCAGGTGCTCGACCAGATCATGGTGGCCAATCTTATCGACAACGAACAGAGCTGGCGGGTGTTGCCGGATGGGTCTTCGGAACGCATAGTCCCGGCCCCGGGCGAGGAATCATTCAACGCCCATCGTTATTTCATGACCAATCCGAGTTTGTCCGGCCGTGGAAAGTCTCTCAAAAATTCTGCGCCGCGGAGCCTTCTCGTCCGGCGGTGAGACCCGTGGACAAGGTGAGCGCGCAACGGATCAGATGGCCGTGACCCAGCCGGTCGCG
Organism: Aquabacter sp. L1I39; assembly: GCF_017742835.1. Classification (GTDB taxonomy): domain Bacteria; phylum Pseudomonadota; class Alphaproteobacteria; order Rhizobiales; family Xanthobacteraceae; genus L1I39. The sequence goes on along the minus strand of NZ_CP072392.1, from coordinate 4,818,636 downwards.
GTCATCGACATCGGATCCAACTCGGTGCGCCTCGTGGTGTACGAGGCGCTGACCCGTGCGCCGACGCCCATCTTCAACGAGAAGGCCCTGTGCGGCCTCGGCCGGGAGGTGCTCTCCACCGGCCGCCTCGCGCAGGATGCGGTTGAGAAGGCGTTGTCCGCCCTTCGGCGGTTCCGCGCCCTGTGCGACGCCATGCAGGTGGGCGCCCTCTACGCCCTCGCCACGGCCGCATCGCGCGATGCGGAGAACGGCCCGGCCTTCATCGCCGAATGCGAGGCGGTGTGCCGCGTCCGGGTGGAGATCCTGTCCGGGCGCCGCGAAGCTGAACTGGCCGCCTATGGCATCGTCTCCGGCATGCACGACCCGGATGGGCTCGCTGGCGACCTCGGCGGCGGCTCGCTGGAGCTCGTCGACATCAAGGGCACGCGGGTGGGGGAGGGCATCACCTTGCCCCTCGGCAGCCTCGCCCTTCAGGACCGCTCCTCAAAGTCCTTGCGCAAGGCCGAGAAGATCGTCCGCGACGCGGTGGAGGACGCCCCGCTTCTGTCGGACCTTGCCGGCCGCACCTTCTATGCGGTGGGGGGAACCTGGCGTGCCCTGGCACGGCTCCACATGTTCCAGAAGGGCTACCCGCTGCATGTGATGCACGGCTATACCTTGCCTGCCAAGGAGGTGCTGGACTTTACCCGCACCGTTCATCGCGGCGACATCACGGCCCTTCCACGCATCGAATCCGTCTCACCCGCCCGCCGGCCGCTTCTGGCCTATGGCGCGCTGGTGCTGGAGAATGTGGTGCGCCAGGGGCGACCCGCCTTCGTGGAAATCTCGGCGCTGGGCGTGCGCGAGGGTCTGCTCTACTCGCTGCTTGAGGAAGAGCAGCGCGCCCATGATCCCCTGCTCATTTCCGCCCAAGAATTCAATGTCCTGCGCTCTCGCTCGCCGGTGCACCAAGAGGAACTGGTGCGTTGGACGGACGCTTTTTTTGCTTCCACGTCGGCGCTGGAGGAGGATCGGGACGCGCGGCGGCTGCGACAGGCCGCCTGCCTGCTGGCGGACGTAAGCTGGCGCGCCCATCCCGATTATCGGGGCGAGCAGAGCCTCAACATGATCGCCCACGCGGCCTTCGTGGGGCTTGATCACGCTGGCCGGGCGGCCATGGCCCTGGCGGTCTATTACCGCCACATGGGCCTCGGCGAGGACGACAGCGCGCTGCGCATCCTGGAACTGGTCTCCACCGGCCAGCTGGACCGCGCGCGAATTCTCGGTGCCGCCATGCGGGTGGCCTATCTCCTGTCCGCCGCCATGCCCGGCATTCTCCCTCGCACGCCCATGCTGGCCCGCGGCGATAGCGTGGTGCTGACGGTGCCGCGTGATCTGGCGGACTTGGTGAATGAGCGCGTTCATTCCCGCCTGCGCCAGCTATGCCGCCTCATTGGCCGCGATCCGGTGGTGGAGTTCACGGCCTAAGGCTGTCGCTTCACGCGTGGCGTGGGCCTGGCGCGGGCGCGCCGCCGCTCGCCTGCCTGGCCGGTGGGCGGCTTCTTTCCGTTGCGCCGAGGGGGGCCTGCAGCCCCACCGCCCTCGGATGATCGGCCTTTGTCGCCGCCGCCGTCCCTAGATGTGAGCGCACCTGGGGTCGCAGCCGCGGTCTTCCGCCTTCCTGTCACTACCGTCTTCCTCCCTTGCGCCGCTCCTGTCCGCGCGGGGTGAGACGACAGGAGCGCAGAAGCGCATGCCTTCAAAAACAGAGAGATAGGAGTCGGCGGGACGCTGCGGCATGCGCGGACGGATCCGACGTCTCTCGGTTGTGTTTGCGCGTTATTGCAACTTAAAATATTATATCTCATAGTGTTCGCGCACAGGCTGCATCAGGGGGCAAGCATGTCGATCGCGACCATTCAACTGGCGCTACAGAATCAGGGGTTCGATCCGGGAGAAATTGACGGCATCTGGGGCCGGCGGAGCATCGCAGCCTGCAAGGCGTTCCAGGCCGCGCGCGGCCTCGTTGCGACAGGCCAGCCGGACACTGCCACGCTCACCGCGCTGACCGGCGCCGCGCCGCAGGTGGAGACGCTGCCGTTGCCCTGGATGGTGGAAGCGCGGGCGCTGATCGGTGTCCGGGAAGTTCCCGGCCCCGGCAACAATCCGGATATCCTGGGCTGGGCGCGCGTGCTCGATATTCCGTATGGAGAGGATGAAATCCCGTGGTGCGGCCTTTACCCGGCCCATTGCTTCGGCGCGACCTTGCCGGAGGAGCCTCTTCCGCGAAATCCGCTCTGGGCGCGAGGCTGGCAAAGGTTCGGGCAGGAGGTGCAGCCGGGTGTTGGAGCCGTGCTTGTCTTCTGGCGCGGGACCATCGGGGGCAGCAATGGTCATGTGGGCTTCTATGAAGGCGAGCGCGGGGACCACTTCCTCGTTCTGGGCGGCAATCAGGGCGACAAGGTCTGCCGCGCCTTCATCCCGAAGTCACGGCTCCTGAAAGCCCGCTGGCCGGCCAGCGTGAATCCCGCGGCGTGCATGCCGCGTCAGGTGGACGTGGACGCCGAGGGGAACCTGACGGAGGCCTGAGCGCCCGTCAGGCAAAGGCGCGCGGCGCGGCATCACGCTGCGCGCTTGACAAGCCGGTCCGCTCCGCGCTTAAGAACCCTCGCGCGCGGCAGTGCCGCGCGTCGTAAGCGTCCGACGTCAGGCAACGCATCCCAACCGGTCCAGGCCGGCCGGATGCGTCGTGCATCGGACCTGCCGGACCATCCGATCAAGGATGGCTTCCCATGCCTTCGATTTCCCGCTCTTCCCGCAAGCTCCCGGCGCGTTCGGCTTCCGTCGTCATGCCGCTGGTGCTTTCGGTGCTGATGACCTTTGTGGTGTCGGCCATTTCCACAGCCCGCAGCCTCGGCTTTGGGCCGGATTTCCTGGCCACCTGGCCCGCCGCTTGGGCTATTTCCTGGGTGGTCGCCTTTCCCACGCTGCTCCTGGTCCTGCCGGTCGTCCGGCGCATCGTCGCCCTGGTGGTGGAGACGCCAGGCCGCTGACGCAGAACGGGCGCCCGCATGGGGCGCCCGTCTTGTGTTCATTTGGCGTCACGCCGCGCGGCGCTGATGCCGGCCTTCCCGAACCTCTTCGACGATTTTGGCGCAGAAGGCCTCCAGGTCGCCGGGATTGCGGGAGGTGACGAGGCCGTTGTCGGTGACCACCTGGGAATCCTCCCACTGGGCGCCGGCATTGATCACGTCGGTCTTGATGGACTTGTACGAGGTCATGCGCTTGCCCTTGGCGATGCCGGCTTCCACCAGCAGCCATGGCCCATGGCACACGGCGGCGACGGTCTTGCCGGCATCATAGAAGGCCTTCACCAGCTTCACCGCGGTCTCGTCCGCACGCAGGATATCGGGGTTCATCTGCCCGCCGGGCAGAACCAGGGCGTCATAGTCCGCCTCGCGCACGTCGCCGAGGGTCTTGTCCACGCTTACCGGCCGGCCCCAGTCCTTCTGGTCCCAGCCCTTGATCTGCCCGCTCTCGGGCGAAGCAATATGGACCTGTGCGCCCGCTTCCTTCAGGCGATCGCGTGGCACTTCCAGTTCAGACTGTTCGAAGCCGTTGGTGGCAAGAATGAGAATGCGCTTTCCGTCCAAAGCACCAGGCATGGTGTCCTCCTGAATTGGGGGGCTCAAAGGACAATGACGGGCGACGCGCATCGTTCCCCAATGCGGATGGGGCGGGACAAAAAGAAACGGCGGGCTCGCGCCCGCCGTCCTTGCATTGGTAAAGCTCTCGTCGGCCGGGATCAGTTATCCAGGAACGAACGCAACTTGCGCGAGCGGCTGGGATGCTTGAGCTTGCGCAGGGCCTTGGCTTCGATCTGGCGGATACGCTCGCGCGTCACCGAGAATTGCTGGCCCACTTCCTCCAGCGTGTGATCGGTGTTCATGCCGATGCCGAAGCGCATGCGCAGCACGCGCTCCTCGCGGGGGGTGAGGGACGCGAGCACGCGGGTTGTGGTCTCGCGCAGGTTGGACTGGATGGCGGCGTCGATGGGCAGCACCGCATTCTTGTCCTCGATGAAGTCGCCGAGGTGCGAATCTTCCTCGTCGCCGATGGGCGTTTCGAGGGAGATGGGCTCCTTGGCGATCTTCAGGACCTTGCGGACCTTCTCCAGCGGCATGCCCAGCTTCTCGGCCAGCTCTTCCGGGGTCGGCTCGCGGCCAATCTCGTGGAGCATCTGGCGGGAGGTGCGCACGATCTTGTTGATGGTCTCGATCATGTGCACGGGGATGCGGATGGTGCGGGCCTGGTCCGCGATGGACCGGGTGATGGCCTGCCGGATCCACCAGGTGGCATAGGTGGAGAACTTGTAGCCGCGCCGGTACTCGAACTTGTCGACCGCCTTCATGAGGCCGATATTGCCCTCCTGGATCAGGTCCAGGAATTGCAGGCCGCGGTTCGTGTACTTCTTAGCGATGGAGATGACGAGGCGCAGGTTCGCCTCCACCATTTCCTTCTTCGCTTGGCGGGCTTCCTTCTCGCCCTTCTGCACCATCTGGACGATCTTGCGGAACTCAAGGATCTCCAGGCCGGTCTCGGTGGCGAGGTTATGGATGTCGCCGCGCAGGTCCTTGATCATGTCCTTCTCGGACGCGACAAAGCCCTTCCAGCCCTTCGAGCCGAGCTTGGAGACGCGCAGCACCCACTTGGGGTCCAGCTCATAACCCTGATACTGGCGCAGGAAGTCGTCGCGGGTCACGCCATAGCTCTCGGCGAGGCGCAGCAGGCGGCCCTCCAGGCCCACGAGACGCTTGTTGATCTCGTAGAGCTGCTCCACCAGGGCGTCGATGCGCGCCTGGTTGAGGGACAGCGACTTCATGTCGAGGACCAGGTCCTCTTTCAGCTTCTTGGCCTTGCGCTCCTGGGCCGGGGAGAGCGTCTCGTTCTTGAGCTTGGACTCGACGTTCTGGTCCTGCAGGCGGCGCAGCTTCTTGTAATTGTCGGCGATGCGCTCGAAGGTCTCGAGGACCTTGGGCTTGATCTCCGTCTCCATGGCGGCGAGCGACAGGGAGTTTTCCATGTCGTCCTCGTCGCCCTCGGGGGCGGCGCCGTCGCCCAGCAGGCCGTCCTCGCCCGCCTCGGGAGCAAGGGCGGCTTCGCCTTCCAGCGCCGGGGGCGGGTTCTTCCCCTCGGGGCCGGCATAGGTGGCCTCAAGGTCGATGATGTCGCGCAGCAGCACGCGGCCTTCGGCCAGTTCATCACGCCAGATGATGATGGCCTGGAAGGTCAGCGGGCTCTCGCACAGGCCCGCAATCATCGCCTCGCGGCCGGCCTCGATGCGCTTGGCGATGGCGATTTCGCCCTCGCGGGAGAGCAACTCCACCGAGCCCATCTCGCGCAGATACATGCGCACCGGGTCATCCGTGCGCTCGGCCGGCTCGGACTTGGTCTCGGCGCGGGTGATCGCACGGGGCGCGGCCTCGGCGACTTCGCCACCTTCGGCCTCTTCCGGCTCGTCGGCGGTCTCGCCTTCCTCGCCGTGTTCCTCGTCGGCGGCTTCCTCCGCCTCGATCACGTTGATGCCCATGTCGTTGAGCATGGCGAGGGTGTCCTCGATCTGCTCGGAGGTGACCTCCTCGGAGGGCATCACTTCGTTGAGCTGCTCATAGGTGACGTAGCCGCGGCGCTTGGCATTCTTGATCATCTTCCGGACGGCCGCGTCCGAGAGGTCGAGCAACGGCCCGTCGGGGGCGTCGTTCTCCTTCTCCGGAGCGTCGGTCGTCTCGGTGGCCTGCTTCGCCATGGACATCTCCTGCCTGATCGCCGTCTGCCAACGGCGAAACGGCGGCGCGACCAGCCGGCCCGCCGCCTCACTCAACCGCGTGGGGGGCCTCCCTGATAGAGGCCCTCCGTTAAATCAGCCTGAACCGGCCGGCGCGCGAGGCCGCCAATTCCCCCCAGCCTGATGTCCGCCGCCCTCCTGGCTCCGCCCGCAGCGCGTCACCGCGCGGGCGTGCGACCCGAAGATGCGCCGAACCCTTCCACCAGGGCTTCGGTTCCATCCATGGCGGAAAGACGCTCGCGCACGTCCCTCAACCAGGCAAAATTCGCCTCGCTCGGGTCGTCACCCAAGTGGCGTTCCGCTTCTCTCAATTCTCTAGATAGCGCGTAAGCCTTACGATGCAAGGCCGTCCGCTGCTGCCACCAGAGCCTCACGTCCTCTTGTGCGGTATCAGGATATGCTGGCCAGTCCATTTTTGGATTGGCGAGCCCTCTGATCCGCCGGCAGACCGCTTCCAGTTCGGTCGTCCCCTCGGCCGGATGGGCCGCCAGATGGGCGGCAAGGTCGAGGCCGTGCATATGCGCTTCCAGCAGCACGCGGCGCAAGCGATCCGCCTCCCCATGGGCGAATGGCAGCTCTGCGATTTCTTCTCCCATCTCGTCCATCAGCCAGGGATGGTTCAAAAGGCAGAAGAGCAGCAGCGCTTCGTTGCGCGGCAGGCTGGCCCCGGGGCCACGCACCACGGCGGAGCGGGAAAGTTCACCGCCGCCCCGCGGGCTCATCATCTCGCCTGGGCCAGAGGGGCGCCCCTTCTGGCCACCGGGGCCGGGACGGCGACCGGCCGCCCATTGGGTGCGCACGGCGCCGGCGGGCGCCAGCAGGCGGCGCATGCGCTCGCTGAGGTCGGACTTGTAGTGCCGGCGCACGGTCTCGTCGACGATGGCATTCACCACTTCGCCAATGCGCGCCTCCAGCGCCGCCCGGCGCTCGGGCGTATCGAGGTTCACCGCCTCGGTCTCGCGCTGCCAGAGCATGGCGGCCAGGGGCTCGGTGCGAGCGAGCACGTTTTCCATGGCGTCCCGCCCGCCCCGGCGCACGAGGTCGTCCGGGTCCTGGCCATCGGGCAGGGCCCCGAAGGCCAGGCTCTTGCCGGGCTTGATGTGGGGCAAGGCGAGGTCGATGGCCCGATAGGCGGCGCGCCGGCCGGCCTTGTCTCCATCGAAGAGCAAGGTGGGTTCGTCCGCCATGCGCCAGAGCAGTTGCAATTGCTCGTCGGTCAGCGCGGTGCCGAGCGGCGCCACCGCCGCCTCGAAACCCGCCTCCACCATGGCGATCACGTCCACATAGCCTTCCACAGCAACCACACGGGCGCCCTTGTGGGCGGCGGCGCGGGCGGCAAAGCCGTTATAGAGCAGCGAGCCCTTGTGGAAGAGCGGCGTCTCCGGCGAGTTGAGATACTTGGCGGACACGTCCTTTTCGAGCGCCCGGCCGCCAAAGCCCACCGTGCGGCCCTTCAGGTCGGTGATGGGAAAGATCACCCGGTCGCGGAAGCGATCATAGGGCACGGGGATGTCGTCGCCTGCCACCAGGAGGCCGGCTTCCACCATGTCCGAGACCGAGACACCCGCTTTGCCCAGGGCTTCCTTGAGCCCGTAGCGCTCCCCCGGCGCATAGCCAAGGCCGAAGCGCTTCTGGGTGGAGGGGCCGAGCGACCGATCGGAGAGATAGCCGCGCGCCTTCGCCCCGGCGCGGGCCTGGAGCTGCTCGCGGAAATAGGCCTCCGCGAGCGAGAGCACGTCATAAAGGGTCCGCCGGCGCTCTTCCTTGGCCGCCGCCTCGGGCGTGACCTGGGGCAGGGGGAGGCCAGCCATGGAGGCGAGGCGCTCCACCGCCTCGCCGAAAGGCACGCCCTCCGTCTCCATCAGGAAATCGAACACGTCGCCGTGCTTGCCCGAGGAGAAGCAGTGGTAGAAGCCCTTCTGGTCGTTGACGAAGAAGGAGGGGGTCTTCTCGGCATTGAAGGGGGAGAGGCCGGCAAACTCGCGCCCCTGCTTCTTCAGCCTGACTTTGCGGCCCACCACTTCGGAGACCGGCAGGCGGGCGCGGATCTCATCCAGGAAGGAGGGGGGGAAGCGCATTCAGCCCAATCTCGTGCGGCAACGTCTCGCCGCTGGCCCGATCATAACAGTTCGGCCGGTCGCGGGCGACCGGCCGGGTAGGGGCAGGGGGCCTCGGGAGAGGCGGGCGGCCGCGTTTGGGCCGCCATGCCCGCTGTCCCCGCAATTCACAGCCTCAGGAGGCGGTGAGGGCGTCCTTCACCCAGGGCGAGGCCTTGCCGAAGTCGATAGCGCCGGCGTGGCGCTCCTTCAGCACCGCCATGGTGCGGCCCATGTCCTTGATGCCCTTCGCCTCGATCTCGGCCACGACGGCCGCGATCACGGCGCGCGTCTCGGCCTCGTCCAGCTGGCGGGGCAGGAAGTCCTGGATGACGGCGATTTCGGCGCGCTCCTGCTCGGCGAGCTCGGGACGGCCATTCTCCTCATAGATGCGGGCGCTTTCCTCGCGCTGCTTGGCCATCTTGGAGAGCAGCGCGCGAATCTCGTCATCGCCGAGCGGGTCCTTGCCCTGGCCGCGGGCTTCGATGTCCCGGTCCTTTAGCGCGGCATTGACGAGGCGCAGCGTGGACAGGCGTACCTTGTCGCCGGCCTTCATGCTCTCTTTCAAAGCGGTATTGATATCGTCGCGCAGCACGTTGTCCTCGTCTCGTCTGGTCTTGTTGCCTGCCGTCCGCTCGCCGCCCCGCGCGGCCTCCGGATCCGGCCCCCCGCCGACGCTTGCGCGCCGCCCCTTTGCCACATCCCGGGCTTTAACCGCCGGGCATCCGCCATATGGCTGCGGACGGCGCACGATCCATTTCAAGATCGAACCCCTCTCCGCACCCCGACACTGGCTGGCGGACAACACATCCTGACCGGGCTGCTACGCCCCCGTGGCCGGACTTCCGGCTGTCGACTTACCCGCAGCGCGCCGAGCCGGCCGCCTTGCGCGAAGAGCAGCGTTGCAAAATCCGCGCAAAGGCGCGCGCCCCCCTGGATCAGCGACGCGTGAACCCTTATCTAGGCGATCCATGAGCCAGGAACAAGATCACGCCCATGCCCCCGTCGGCAGCGCCGACGGCTGGGTCGAACAGAAGCCGACCGCGCTGCTGGTGCTCGCGGACGGCACCATCCTTGAAGGCTACGGCCTCGGCGCCATCGGCGAAGGGGTAGGTGAGGTGTGCTTCAACACCGCCATCACCGGCTATGAGGAGATCCTGACGGACCCCTCCTATAGCGGCCAGATCATCACCTTCACCTTCCCCCATATCGGCAATGTGGGCACGAACGAGGAGGACATCGAGACGGTGTCCATGGCCTCGGCCTCCGGCGTGCGCGGCGTGGTGCTGCGCGCGCCCGTCACCGATCCGTCCAATTACCGCGCCACCCGCCACTTCGATCAGTGGCTGAAGGCCCGCGGCATTGCCGGCATTTCCGGCATCGACACCCGCGCGCTCACCGCCCTCATCCGTGAGAGCGGCATGCCCAATGCCGTCATCGCCCATGCCCCCGACGGCGTGTTCGACGTTGAGGCCTTGAAGGCCAAGGCCAAGGCCTGGCCGGGGCTGGAGGGCATGGACCTGGTGCCCGGCGTCACCTCCGTCCAGCGCTTCGACTGGGATGAGACCCCTTGGGTCTGGCCCGAGGGCTACGGCCACCAGGACAATGCCAAGTATCACGTGGTCGCCATCGACTATGGCGTGAAGCGCAACATCCTGCGCCTGCTGGCGCGGGCCGGCTGCAAGGTCACGGTGCTGCCCGCCACCGCCACGGCGGAGGAGGTGCTGGCGCTGAAGCCGGACGGCGTCTTCCTGTCAAACGGCCCCGGCGACCCGGCCGCGACCGGCACCTATGCGGTGCCGGTGATTCGCGCGCTGATCGACGAGGCGATTCCTACCTTCGGCATCTGCCTGGGCCACCAGATGATCGGCCTCGCTGTCGGCGGGCGCACGTTGAAGATGCACCAGGGCCACCACGGGGCGAACCACCCCGTGAAGGACTTGACCACCGGCAAGGTGGAGATCACCTCCATGAACCATGGTTTCGCCGTGGACCGGGACAGCCTGCCGGCCAATGCGGTGGAGACTCACGTCTCCCTGTTCGACGGCTCCAATGCGGGCCTCGCACTCTCCGACAAGCCGGTCTTCTCGGTGCAGTACCACCCGGAAGCCAGCCCCGGCCCGCAGGACAGCCACTATCTGTTCGACCGGTTCGTGGACATGATCGCCCGCCACAAGGCGGCCTGAGGCGCGGCGGCGGAGCGGGCTGCAGCCCGAACCGCCGAAGGCTTCCGGGCAACCGGCCATAAAAAACCCCGCCGCGGCGGGGTTTTTTCGTTTCTGCGGTGTGCCTTGGCGCCAGTGCAGGCTTAGTCCAGAAACTCGCCGTGGGCTTCCACATGCTTGGCAAGGCCCAGCGTGTGCTCGCGCACCAAGCGCTCGGCGAGGTCGGCGTCGCGCTTCTCGATGGCTTCCACGATGCGGGCATGGTCTACGACCGAGCGTTGGGCCCGGTGATCCTGTCCGATGGTGACCTTGCGCACGCCGCGCATGTGGGGGAACAGGCTCTCGGTGGTCTCGGCAATCAGCTCGCAGCCGGACATGCGGATGATGGCCTTGTGGAAGGCGAGGTTGGCTTCCGAATATTCGGTGACGAACTCTTCCGGATTGCGGTTGGCGAAGGCGTCCACATTGCGGCGCAACTCGCGAATCTCGGCGTCGGAGGCGCTCTTGCAGGCGAGGCGCGCGGCCATGCTTTCCAGCGCCGCCCACACCGTGATCATCTCCAGGATTTCGCGCTTGGACTTGCGCACCACGAAGATGCCGCGCCGGGGCACCGACCGCACGAAGCCTTCCTGCTCCAGCAGCGTCATGGCTTCGCGGATGGGGGTGCGAGAAACGCCCAGCTTTTCGGAGAGCTGCCGCTCTTCCAGGCGGATCTCTTCCTTGTGGCTGTAGATGTCCATCTCCATGATGGCGGCCTTGAGTGCCTTGTAGGCCTTCATCCGGAAGCTCGAGTCGGTCTCGATCGGCTTCACGTTGATATCCTGGTAGGTCATCACCACCCTTGCCCGGCCACGCTGCGCGCTGCCTGATCCCCTGCCTCCTGCGGAGGCAAAATACAAGATACCTAGATGGCATCGATCCAGTCTTTGGGCAAGTAAGGGGAGCCCTGGCACCGTTGCCAATCTTGATTGGCATCTTGGATCAGGACAGTTCCAAACTCTATTGACAGTGGGTATTCTGAATACCAGCATGTCTCTCCGGGCTCATAAGGCAGGAAAACCGCCGCGGCCCGCGGAGAGGAAACGCGCCAATGACTACTGTTGCGGACATTCTGCGCGAAAAGCGCGACACGCGCATCATCACCATGCGCATGCACGAGACCGTCGCCACTGCCGCCCTCATCATGCAGCGGGAGAACATCTCCTCGGTGGTGGTGCAGGATATCGTAGAAACCGAGGGTGCTACCGTCATCGGGGTGTTCTCGGAACGCGATGTGGCCCGCGCTTTGGTGGAATATGGCCCGGCCACGCCGAGCCTGGCTGTGGCCACCTTCATGAGGCGGGCGCTGGTGTCCTGCGCGCTGGAGGATTCCGTCCTCCTCGTTCTGCGCCGCATGACGGAGCACCAGATCCGCCACCTGCCGGTGATGGATGACCATGCCTTGGTGGGGGTCCTCAGCGCCACCGACCTCATGCGCCACTATCTGCATGAAGCGGAGGCGGAAGCCTGCTCCGCGCTCGCCTCATCTGATCTTTCTGCGGGTCTCCTCGCCTTGCGCTGACGTTTGCGCTGCCGGCGCTCTGCTTCCCATGCGAGCGCCGGTCGAAAGGCCATTGCCGACCGGTTGAAGCAGTGATATGTCTCTGTATCTGGCATACCAAATCCAATAGACGAAATATCACGAGGGCCGTAAGGTCCACACAGCCGGCGTAGATCGGCAGGCATGCTGTAGGGCAGGTTCCAGGGGTAGAGGCATGGGCAAGGCACTCGAAGGTGTGCGCGTGCTCGACATGACGCACGTGCAGTCAGGTCCCTCGGCGACGCAATTGCTCGCCTGGATGGGCGCAGACGTGATCAAGGTCGAGATGCCGCGACGCGGCGACATTACCCGCACGCAGCTGCGCGATAAGTCCAACGTGGACTCGCTTTACTTCACGATGCTGAACGCCAACAAGCGCAGCATCACCCTCAATATCAAGTCGCAGCAGGGGCAGGATGCCCTGGCCCGGCTGGTGGTGGGCTGCGACGTTCTGGTGGAGAATTTCGGGCCCGGCGTGCTGGAGCGGCAGGGCTTCGGCTGGGACCGCATCCAGGCGCTCAACCCCCGGCTGATCTACGCCTCCATCAAGGGCTTCGCCGAGGACGGCGACATCGACGCCAAGGCTTATGAGACCATCGCCCAGGCCATGGGCGGGGCCATGAGCACCACCGGCTGGCGTTCCGGCCCGCCCACCGCCTCCAGTGCCCAGATCGGCGATACCGGCACCGGCATCCATTGCGTCGCCGGCATCCTGGCGGCGCTCTACCAGCGCACGCTGACCGGGCGCGGACAGAAGGTGGAAGTGGCCATGCAGGATTGCGTGGTCAATATGCTGCGGGTGAAGCTGCGCGACCAGCAGCGTCTCGCCGCCGGTCCGCTCACCGAATATCCCGGCGTGCCCGGTGGCGATTGCGTGCCGCGGGCGGGCAATGCCTCCGGTGGCGGCCAGCCCGGCGCGGCCCTGCGCTGCGCACCCGGCGGCGAGAATGACTATTGCTACGTCATCATCCAGCCCCAGGGCTGGGCGCCGCTGATGCGGCTGATCGGCCGGCGCGATCTTATCGAGGACCAGCGCTTCGCCACCCACGAAGCCCGTGCCCAGCGGCTTGATGCCTGCTTTGCCGTCATCGAGGGCTGGACCCGCCACCGCAGCAAGTTCGACGTCATGAAGGCCCTGAAAGCCATCGACGTGCCCTGCGGCCCCATCCTGTCCACCAAGGACATCATGGACGACCGGACGCTCTATGAGCGCGGCTTCCTGGTGGAGGTGCCCCATCCCGAGCGGGGCACCTATGTCACGGTGGCTTCCCCCATCCGCCTGTCGGACAGCGACGTTCCCGTGGAGCGCGCGCCCCTCCTTGGCGAGCATACGGACGAGGTGCTCGCGGCCATCGGCTATGGCCCGGATGACATTGCCAACATGCGCGCCAACGGCGCGGTGTAACGCCAAAACCGCTCTCCAGAGGGACGAGGGAGAGGGCGGATCAAATCTCAAAGATAAGAACAAGACTAATGAATATATGGGGAAGGAAGAAATGGGTTCACATGGTCCTACGGGCACCGCAACCGTGACGGCGAACCGCTGGCTTCAGTTGATTGCCGGCGTCGTTTGCATGGTGGCCGCCGCAAACATCCAATATTCCTGGACGCTCTTCGTTCCGGAAATTCAGAACGCCCATGGCTGGAGCCGCGCCTCCATCCAGATCGCGTTCACCGTCTTCGTGGTGGTGCAGACCTGGCTCACCCCCATCGAGGGCTACTTCATCGACAAATACGGCCCCCGGGCCGTGGTGCTTGTGGGCGGCGTCTTCACCGGCCTGTCCTGGATTGTGAATTCCTATGCCACCTCGCTGACCGGCTTCTACGTGGGCGCGGCCATCGGCGGCATCGGCGTGGGCTGCGTCTATTCCACCTGCGTGAACAGCGCGCTGAAGTGGTTCCCGGACAAGCGCGGCCTTGCGGTCGGCCTCACCGCCGCCGGCTATGGCTCGGGCACGGTTTTGACCATCATGCCCATCGCCAACATGCTGAAGACGTCCGGCTACCAGGAGACCTTCTTCCTGTTCGGCCTCATCCAGGGCGCCATCATCCTGCTCGCCGCCGGCTTCCTGCGCGCGCCGCAGAAGGGTGAAGTGGTCTTCTCCAGCACCGTGGCGCAAAGCCGCCGCGACTACACACTGGGCGAGGCCCTGCGCACCCCGGTCTTCTATGTCATGCTCACCATGTTCATCCTGACCGTCACCGGCGGCCTGATGGCGGTGGCGCAGCTGGGCGTGATTGCCGAGGACCTGGGCGTGAAGAAGGTGGAAGTGAACCTCTACTTCTTCGCCATGGCGGCCCTGCCGTTCGCGCTGATGCTGGACCGCATCCTCAACGGTATCTCCCGCCCGCTGTTTGGTTGGATCTCCGACCATATCGGCCGCGAGAAGACCATGTTCTTCGCCTTCGCTATGGAAGGCATCGGCATTGTCGCGCTTGGGACCTTCGGTCACAATCCCTGGGCGTTCATTATCCTGTCCGGTATCGTCTTCCTGGCCTGGGGCGAAGTCTACTCGCTGTTCTCGGCCACGGCCGCCGATACCTTCGGCAGCGCGCATGTGGGCAAGATTTATGGCGTGCTCTACTGCGCCAAGGGTGTTGCCGCGCTTCTTGTTCCTGTCGCGAACCTGATCATGGAAGCGACCGGCTCCTGGGCTACCGTGCTCTATATCGTTGCGGCGATGGATCTGACCGCAGCTTTTTGTGCCCTTTTCGTTCTGCGTCCCCTTCTCGCCCGCCATCACCGGCTCAACGAGGAAGCGGCCGCCCGCGCAACGAGCCAGGCCGCTTTCGGCGCCTGACCAACAAGCCCTCTGCCGCCTTCGGGCGGCCCCTCAAGGCCCCGGCTCTGCCGGGGCCTTTTTTTTGGCCCCACCGGTGCCTGCCCGCGGAGGGGTTGCTGAGCGGTTCAGGATGCGGCGCGCATGTATCCGACGGGCCGTTCAAAGTGAATCTTTAGTGAAATTGGCAAAGTCCCAAACTATAATTCACTGACACATGAGTGAAATCTCAATAAAGCGCCCATCGAATTGGTAATTTTATCAGCAAAAACCACGCTCTATTCAGGCTTTCTCGCGCGCGAAAGCGAGGCGTTTAGCCGTTACATAGCAGTAAATTGCATACGGTATTTGGTATTTTGAATTCACTCTAAGGCCCTCGCCCCTCCCGGGGCCTTTGAGTCGAACCGGCACGCCAAGGCCGGCCTTGCGCCACAACGCGCTCCACCTGTCAGGTCCCCGCGCACGCGCGCGGACCTTCCCGGCGCCAGTCGGGTCTCAACGCCAAACAAGAATGGCGACCGTCACGGGCCGTTCATCGAAGCCGAAGGCGCCTCGCGCCTGACGCCATGACCCCAGTTGACCATAAGGGAAGGGAAGGAAATGCCGGCAGTCGAAACCGCGCGCAGTGGCCCCGTTGGCGGGCGCTGGCTGCAGCTGTTCATCGGCGTCATCTGCATGTCGATGATCGCCAATCTTCAATATGGATGGACGCTGTTCGTAGAACCCATCAATGAGAAGCACCAATGGGGCCGGGCCGCCATCCAGGTGGCCTTCACCATCTTCGTGGTCACCGAGACCTGGCTGGTTCCCATCGAAGGCTGGTTCGTGGACAAGTTCGGTCCGCGCATCGTCGTCTTCATCGGCGGCATCCTGTGCGCCGCCTCCTGGGCGCTGAACTCCATCGCCGACAGCCTGACCCTGCTTTATGTGGCGGCTGCCATCGGCGGCGTGGGCGCGGGCGCGGTCTATGGCACCTGCGTGGGTGCTGCGCTCAAATGGTTCCCCGATCGCCGCGGCCTCGCCGCGGGCATCACCGCCGCTGGCTTCGGCGCCGGCTCGGCGCTCACCATCGTGCCCATCGCAGCCATGATCGCCGCACAGGGCTATCAGCACACCTTCCTGTTCTTCGGCCTCATTCAAGGCGGCGTGGTGCTGGTGCTGTCCTTCCTGCTCCAGGTGCCCAAGCCCGGCCAGCTGCCCAAGGCGCAGAGCACCGCCATCGTGCAGTCCCGGCGCAATTACGGCCCGGTGGAGATGCTCAAGTCCCCGGTCTTCTGGGTCATGTATCTGATGTTCGTGCTGGTGGCCTCCGGCGGCCTGATGGCCACCGCCCAGCTCGGCTCCATCGCCAAGGACTTCAAGATCGCCAACGTGCCGGTGAGCCTGATCGGCATCACCATGCCGGCGCTGACCTTCGCGCTGTCTATTGACCGGGTGCTGAACGGCCTTACCCGCCCCTTCTTCGGCTGGGTGTCGGACAATATCGGTCGCGAGAACACCATGTTCATCGCCTTCGCCCTGGAAGCGGTTGGCGTGCTGGCGCTCGGTCACTTCGGCGCCAATCCGGTGGCTTTCGTGATCCTCACCGGCCTCGTCTTCTTCGCCTGGGGCGAGATCTACTCGCTCTTTCCCGCCACCTGCGGCGATACGTTCGGCTCGAAGTTCGCAACCACCAATGCGGGTTTCCTCTACACCGCCAAGGGCACAGCCTCCCTCGTGGTGCCGTTCGCCAGCATCATGGTCGCCCGTTATGGCAATTGGGACCTGGTGTTCGCCCTGACGGCGGGCGTCAATGCGGTGGCGGCCCTGATGGCCATCTTCGTCCTGAAGCCCATGCGCGCCCGCTTCGTGGCCGAGGCCAAGCGCGATGTGACCTCGCCCGAGGTGATGGAAGCCAGGACGCACTGAACGGGCAGCCGGTCGCCTTCACCGGCATGCCGGCTGATCCCTCAACGCAAACCTCCCGCCGGCCACGACGCGTTTCCGGCCGGCCCACTGGGGGCGGGGTAACCCGCCCCTCTTTCGTTTTGAAGGCGGAAGGCAACAGGTCAGAAGGCGCGGGGGAAGGAAGCCCAAGCAGGATCCTCGTCGGTCTTGCGGCGGTCGCCACCGAAGCCAACCGAAGCCGTCCGCGCGGCAGGGGCATCTTCCAGGGCCAGCGCAACCGGCACGCCGGGTTCGCCGGCAGCCGCCATGACGGCGCGCGGTTCGGCAAACCCCGTCAGGGCGCCGGTGAGGGCCATGCCGACAATACCGAGGGCGGTCAGGTCAAAGGCAGTCATGTCATCCTCCGGAACCCGCTGCGCGGGCGCTCCAAGACGGGGACGTCAAGAGCGCCCCGGTTACGGAGGGCATACTGACCTAATTTTGCGCCTGCGTGGTATACAAAATACGCATGCTGCTTCTGCGATGCTGCATAGCAACACGAGTCACGCCTAGGCGACGCCCCGCAAATGGCCGATCAGACCGCCTGCCGACCCCGTGACGGAGGTGGGGAGGGGGCCGCCTTGCACGGCGCCCAAAAGGTCGGTGGCCATTTCCTTGCCCAGCTCCACGCCCCACTGATCGTAGGCATTGATGCCCCAGACCGCCGCTTCCACGAACACCCTGTGCTCGTAGAGCGCGATGAGGCGGCCCAGCGTGAAGGGATCGAGCTGGCGATAGGCCAGCGTCACGGAAGGCCGGCTGCCGGGGAAGACACGATGCGGCGCCAGCTCGGCCACCCGCTCAGCGCTGAAGCCCCGCTGCGTCAGCTGGGCCTGCGCCTCCGCCAGCGTGCGTCCCCGCAGCAGCGCCTCGGACTGGGCGATGCAATTGGCGATCAGCAGGTTCTGGTGCACCTGGAGGAGCGGTTCATGGCCCTTGGCGGCGATGAGGAATTCCACCGGCACCACGTCCGTGCCCTGGTGGAGCAATTGGAAGAAGGCGTGCTGGGCATTGGTGCCGGGCTCTCCCCACACGATGGGGCCGGTGGGCCGATCGGTAGGCGTGCCGTCCAGCTTCACGCTCTTGCCGTTGCTCTCCATGTCCAATTGCTGGAGATAGGCCGGGAAGCGGGCGAGCCGCTGGTCATAGGGAATGACGGCGCGGCTTGGATAAAGGCACACATTGCGGTGCCAGAGCCCCACGGCCGCCAGCAGGACCGGCAGGTTCGCCTCAAGAGGGGCCTTCCGGAAATGGGCGTCCATGGCGGCGCCGCCGGCCAGGAAGTCCGAGAACCCCTCCGGACCGATGGCGATCATGAGCGGCAGGCCGATGGCGGACCACAGCGAGTAGCGGCCGCCCACCCAGTCCCAGAACCCGAAGGCCCGCTGGGGCGAAATGCCGAAGGCGGCCACCTTGTCCAGCGCCGTTGAGACGGCGGCGAAATGATCGCCCACGGCCCCTTCGCCCAAGGCCTCGACGATCCAGGCCCGCGCCGAGCGGGCATTGGTCATGGTCTCCACCGTGGTGAAGGTCTTGGAGGCGACGATGAAGAGCGTGGTTGCGGGGTTCAGGCCGCGCAGCACGTCGGTCAGGTGCGCGCCATCCACGTTGGAGACGAAATGGCAGCGCGGGCCGTCATGATAGGGGGCGAGCGCCAGCGTCGCCATGGCCGGCCCGAGGTCAGAGCCGCCAATGCCGATATTTACCACGTCGGTAAAGGCGCTCCCCGTTGCGCCCGCCAGCACCCCCGTGCGCACGGCGGTGGCAAAGCCCGCCATGGCCTTGAGGGTGGCGCGCACATCGCCCTTCACGTCCATCCCGTCGAGCAGGACGGGCGTCGCCGTCTCGCGCAGCGCCACATGCAGCACAGCGCGGTCCTCGGTGATGTTGATCCGCTCGCCCGCGAACATGGCGTCCCGCCGTGCTTCCACGCCGGCCGCGCGCATGAGGTCCAGGAGCAAGTCAAGGCTGTCGCGGGTGAGGGCGGTCTTGGAGAAGTCCAGCAGCAGGTCGTCGCACGCCGCCGAGAAGGCGTCAAAGCGCGCGCTGTCCGCGAACAGGTCCACCAGGGGTGTGCTCGCCCCCGCTGCCCACGCCTTGGCGAGCGCGGTCCACAAAGCGGGCAGGTCGTCACGGGACAGAGAGGGGGCGGAAGCGGTCATGGCCTGTGTTCCTTACGGACACCAGAAGACATCAAGGGGCCGCGCCGCATGGCGCAGCACCGCGCGAATGGGTAGATCGCCCTCCGGCCCCGCATCGCGGGCCGCGTCCAGCACAGCGCGCTTGCGCTCTCCCTCCACATGAAGGAACAGGGCGCGCGCCGCCAGCAGCGGGGGCAAGGTGAAGGTGATGCGCGGCTCTCCGGCGGCCGCCGCATGGGCCACGCCGAGCTGGGCCGTCCCCTGCGGATCAAGGAGCGCGGGCAAGGCGTCGGCGCCGGGGAAGAAGGAGGCGGTGTGCCCGTCATCCCCCATGCCCAGCACCACCGCCGCGAAAGGCGAGGGAAGTGCGGCCGCCTCGGCCTCCAGGGCGGCAAGGCCCGCCTCGGGGGAGGGGGCGTCGTTATAGAGCGGCAGAAAGCGCGCCGCAGCCGCTGGGCCCTGGAGCAGGTGCCGGCGCACCAGCGCAGCATTGGAGCGATCGGAGGTCTCGGGCACCCAGCGCTCGTCCACGAGCGTGATCACCACATGCGCCCAGTCGAGAGGGGCGCCAGAGAGCGTCTCGAAGAAGCGGGTGGGCGTGCGCCCGCCAGAGACAGCCAGACTTGCCCGCCCGCTCCGCGCCAGCTCCGCCCGCAGCGCGTCGGCCACATGCGCCGCCAAGGCCCGCGCGAGCGCGGTCGGATCCGCATAGGCGGACAGGGAGACGGGCGTGAGCGTCACGCGGCGGGACCTTCCTGAGGGTGGGAGGGAGTATCAAGCCTCATACATCGTCCGCCCAGGTGCGGCCATCCCGTTCGATGAGCGCCACCGCGGCAGATGGCCCCCAGGTGCCCGCCGTATAGGGGCGCGGCAATTCCCGCGAGGCGCGCCAAGCCTCCAGAATCGGGTCGACCCAGCGCCATGCGGCTTCCACCTCGTCGCGGCGCATGAACAGCGTCTGGTTGCCCCGCACCACATCCATGATGAGCCGCTCATAGGCGTCGGGATTGCGCACCCCGAAGGCCTCGGCGAAGCTCATGTCGAGCGGCACATGCTGAAGGCGCATGCCACCGGGGCCGGGGTCCTTGATCATGAGCCAGAGCTTCACGCCCTCGTCCGGCTGCAGGCGGATCACGAGGCGGTTGGCCATGATGGGGCCGGCCTGGCCGTCGAACACCGAATGGGGAATGGGCCGGAAGGCCACCACGATCTCCGACATGCGGCTGGCCAGCCGCTTACCGGTGCGCAAATAGAAAGGCACGCCCGCCCAGCGCCAATTGCCGATCTCGGCCTTCAGCGCCACGAAGGTCTCGGTGGCACTCGGCTCGGTGCCGCCCAATTCTTCCATATAGCCGGGCACCGCCCCGCCGGCGGAGGCACCCGCGCGATACTGGCCGCGCACGGTGAGGGCGGCGACGTTCTGCTCGTTGATGGGTTCGAGCGCCTTCAACACCTTCAGCTTCTCGTCGCGTACCGAATCGGCGTCCATGGAGACCGGCGGCTCCATGGCGACGAGGCACAGCAGCTGGAGCATGTGGTTCTGCACCATGTCCCGCAGCGCGCCCGCCGTGTCGTAATAGCCCGCGCGGCCGGCGGTGCCGACGCTCTCGGCCACCGTGATCTGCACATGGTCGATATGGGCGTGGTTCCAGATGGGCTCGAACAGGGCATTGGCGAAGCGCAGCGCCATCAGGTTCTGCACCGTCTCCTTGCCGAGATAATGGTCGATGCGGAACACCGCCTCTTCGGGGAAGACCCGGCCCACCGCCTCGTTCACCGCGCGGGCGGAGGCCAGATTCTTGCCCACCGGCTTTTCCACCACCACCCTGGTCTTGGGCGTGACGAGGCCATGGGCGCCGATGCGGGCGCAGATATCGTCGAACAGGTCCGGCCCGACCGCGAGATAGAAGACGCGGATCTTGTCGGGGGCCGAGGCGAGCCGGGTCTCCAGTTCGTGCCAGCCGAGGTCGGACTTGGCGTCCACCTCCACATATTGCAGGCGCTCAAGGAAACGGGTGATGGCAGCCTCATCGGGCCGGCCATGCTCGCCGCTCTCGATGGCGTCGCGGGCGAAGGCGCGGAACTCGGCATCCTCCATGGCGCGCCGGGAGACGCCGATGATGCGGGCATCATCGGGCAATTGCCCAGCGAGATCCCGCTCAAACAAAGCCGGGAGCAGCTTGCGCTTGGCGAGGTCGCCCGTGGCACCGAACACGACGATGTCGAAGGGGTCCACCGTGATCACCCGCGCAGCCATTCCTGTCCTCCGGTTCGACGGCGGGGGCCGTCGCTCTTGGAGACGAACGCGGGTTCCTGCGAACGGGTTCGCGGTCCCTCGTCTCATCCGCCGGGGCGCCACGGGCCAAATCGATTCGATCCGCCACCCTTGGACCCCACTCTTCCCTTCTAGCAAATCCTTCACGGCAGTGGTGCGACCGATGCGGGAAAAGGCTTAACGCCGGCCTTGAGGATCGAACGCCGAACCGGCCGAAGAGAGCCGGGCCCTCCAATGCAAAAACGGCCCGCGCGCCTCAGCGTACGAACCGTTTTCACTCAATCGGACGGACGATGTCGAAGGCGCCCGAACCCGTCGTCTCCAGCGCAAGGCCGAGGCGGGTTCAGCCGCGCGGACCGCTCAGCGGGCGCGGGGCTTGGAGGGCAGGAGGCCTTCGCGCTGGGCGCGCTTGCGGGCGAGCTTGCGGGCGCGACGGATGGCCTCGGCCTCCTCGCGGGCACGCTTCTCGGACGGCTTCTCGTAATGTCCACGCAGCTTCATCTCGCGGAAGATCCCCTCGCGCTGCATCTTCTTCTTGAGCGCCTTGAGGGCCTGATCAACATTGTTGTCGCGGACGAGAACTTGCACGTGATGCCTCTTCGAGCTGTTGCGCCGATCCGAATTCGAACCTGGAAAGAAACTGTGTCGGACGATGCAGGCGGCCAGCGGCCGACCGTCGAGTCGTCCAGAGGAGCGCTCACTTATCAGAAGTCCGGGGGGCTGTCCACACCGCCATAACCTTTGCTGGCTCAGGGGTGGCGGGAGGTGGCGGAGTCCACCAGAGCAAGCGCCGCAGCAAAGGCCTCTTCGATGCCAAGCTGGGTGGTATCCAGCAGCGCCGCATCCTCGGCCATGGCCAGTGGCGCCGAGGCGCGGCCGGAATCGCGGGCATCCCGAATGCGGATGTCTGCGAGCACGTCCTCGAAGCGGGCAGGCTCGCCCCGACCGATCAATTCCTTGTAACGGCGCTCCGCCCGCACCTCGGGGCTGGCCGTCACGAAGAGCTTGGCCGGCGCGTCCGGGCAGATGACGGTGCCGATGTCGCGCCCGTCCAGGACCGCGCCGCCCGGCTGCGCGGCGAACCGGCGCTGGAGGTCGAGCAGGGCCGCCCGCACGCCGGGCCGCGCCGCCACAACGGATGCTGCTTCGCCGATGGCGGCGGTGCGCAGCGCCTCGGGGTCGAGGGTCCTCACGTCAAGGTCCTCGGCCACGGCCACGCTGGCCGCCTCGTCGCCCAGCCGCCCGTCGGCCAGGCATTGCGCTCCCACGGCCCGGTAGAGCAGGCCCGTGTCCAGATGGGGCAGGCCGAAATGGGCGGCGAGCCGCCGGGCCAGCGTGCCCTTGCCGGAGGCGGCGGGGCCGTCAATGGCGATGATCATGCTGCTCTCACCGGATCACGGCGCCAAGGCCCGCCATCATGGGCATGAAGGTGGGGAAGGAGGTGGCGATGAAGGTCACGTCGTCCACGCTGACGCCCCGGTCGCTGGCAAGGCCCATCACCAGGAAGGACATGGCGATGCGGTGATCCATGTGGGTGGCCACCGGACCGCCGCCAGCGACCCGCCCGGTGCCATGGACCGCGAGGTCGTCGCCGCGCACGTCATGGGCCACATGGCAGGCGGCCAAGCCGTCGGCGACGGCGGCGAGGCGGTCGCTCTCCTTCACCCGCAATTCGGACAGGCCACGCATGAGGGTGGTGCCCTCGCCGAAGGCGGCGGCCACCGCCAGCACGGGATATTCGTCGATCATGGAGGGCGCCCGCTCTGGGGGCACCTCGACGCCGCGCAGATGGGAATGGCGCACACGCAGGTCAGCCACCGTCTCGCCCCCCTCGGTGCGTTCGGCCACCGTCTCGATGGCGGCGCCCATTTCCTTCAGCGTGGTGATGAGGCCGATCCGCAGCGGATTCATCATCACGTCGCGGATCAATACGTCAGAGCCCGGCACGATCACCGCCGCCACGATGGGGAAGGCGGCAGAGGAGGGGTCGGACGGCACCAGCACGGGCGCCGCCTTCAGCTCTGGGCGCCCCTTCAGCGTGATACGGCGGCCATGGGCACCTTCGGGCACCACCTGAACATCGGCGCCGAAATGGGTGAGCATGCGCTCGGTGTGGTCGCGGGTGGCTTCCTTCTCGATCACCACCGTCTCGCCGGCGGCGGCAAGGCCGGCCAGCAGCACGGCGGATTTCACCTGGGCCGAGGGGACGGGGGTCTCATAGGTGAAGGCGGAGAGGTCGCAGAGGCCCTGGAGGCGCAGCGGCAGGCGCTCGCCCTCGGCGGAGCTGACCAACGCTACGCCCATGGCGCGCAGCGGATCGAGCACCCGCTTCATGGGCCGGCGGCGCAAGCTGGCATCGCCGTCGAAGGTAGCGGCAATGGGATTGCCGGCCACCGCGCCCATCATGAGGCGCGCGCCGGTGCCGGAATTGCCGAAGTCCAGCGGCTCGGCCGGGGCCTTGAAGCCGCCGACGCCGACGCCCTCCACCCGCCATTCCCCCTCGCCCAGGCGCTCCACGGTCGCGCCCAGCGCGGCACAGACCTTGGCGGTGTTGAGCACGTCCTCGCCTTCCAGCAAGCCGGAAATGCGGGTCTCGCCATGCGCCAGGGCGCCGAAGATGAGGGCGCGATGGGAGACCGACTTGTCGCCGGGCACGCGCACGCTGCCCTTCAGCCCCTGGGAGGGCAGGGCGGTGGCGGGCCGGGGGGCAGCGCCATGGCCGTGGCCGGCCTGCGGGGCCGAGGAGGGTTCCTGGACAGGGGAACTGTGAGCAGACATGGCGGCTCCCGCATTTTTTGAGCCGGCGCGGCATCGCGCGCGGCCGTTTCAGGTCGTTGGGGCGCCCTCTAGCATGCCGCCGCTGCTGCTGGCCATCCGCCCCTCTGCGATTCCGCCTTGACATGGGCAGGCGCATTCGCCAATGGAGGCCCCTCGATTTTGGAGGCCAAGGATATCGCTGTGGCGAAGCCAGAACTCGGCACCAAGCGTGTCTGTCCGATCACAGGCCGCAAGTTTTACGACTTGAACAAGGACCCGGTGGTCTCTCCCTATACGGGCGAGTCCTATCCCCGGTCCTATTTCGAGCCTGTCGCCCGCGGGGCGACCCGTGGGGAAGCCCGCGCGGCCGCCGTCGAAGAGGATAGTGAGGACGTTGCGGACGTCGAGGTCATCAGCCTCGAGGAAGCCGACGCGGAATCCACCACCGCCAAGACGCCGGCTGCGGCCGACGACATTGATGTGGACGAGGACATCGTTGCCGATGGCGACGACGACACGTTCCTGGAAGAGGATGAGGATGATGGGGACGACGTCTCCGACCTCATCGGCGAGGGCCTCGAGGACGACGAAGAGGCTTGATAGGTTCGGCGGCCTGTGCTTTAAGGCCGCTCTCGCTCGGCGGACATGAGTCGCCGGGCACCCTGCCGCAGGTCTTCCCGACGCTATTTTCCCGGTTCCGGGAGAAAAAGCGCAGCCTGCGGTCCGGTGGGGCCATAGCTCAGTTGGGAGAGCGCTTGAATGGCATTCAAGAGGTCGGCGGTTCGATTCCGCCTGGCTCCACCACTTTTCTGTCCCAACGCGCGGACGGGGCGCATGTGCCGATGGGCACGCTGTCCCGACTGACGCGGCAGTTCCAACGGGTCCGCAAGGGTCCGTGGCCCGGTGGGGTCATAGCTCAGTTGGGAGAGCGCTTGAATGGCATTCAAGAGGTCGGCGGTTCGATTCCGCCTGGCTCCACCACTTTTCTGTCCCAACGCGCGGACGGGGCGCATGTGC
Organism: Aquabacter sp. L1I39; assembly: GCF_017742835.1. Classification (GTDB taxonomy): domain Bacteria; phylum Pseudomonadota; class Alphaproteobacteria; order Rhizobiales; family Xanthobacteraceae; genus L1I39. The sequence goes on along the minus strand of NZ_CP072392.1, from coordinate 4,794,076 downwards.
CGATGGGCACGCTGTCCCGACTGACGCGGCAGTTCCAACGGGTCCGCAAGGGTCCGTGGCCCGGTGGGGTCATAGCTCAGTTGGGAGAGCGCTTGAATGGCATTCAAGAGGTCGGCGGTTCGATTCCGCCTGGCTCCACCACTTCTCCTCCCTCACTTCTCCTCCCTCGCCTGGAAGACAGGTCGCACCGGCCCTGAGGGGCCAGAGCGGTGCCCATGCGTGCCTCATTGCTGAACGGCCGCGCCTGTGCGCGGCCGTCTTGCTTTGGGGCCAGCCTGGGGGCCGGGGGCGCCGAACTCACGCGGGCGGCGCGGCCGGCATGAAGTGGAGATCGCCGCCAGCCTCGAAATGCTCCGACACCTCGCCGGCGAACACCTGGCCCTCGGCGATGGAGAGTTTCAGCACCGGCGCGCCGGGCTTCAGGTTCAGCTTGTCCAGGCGCACCCAGAAGGCGTTGGGGCGGGTGGCCGAGTCGAAATAATAGACCTTCTCCTTATGGTCGGAGATGGTGCGCCAGATGGTCGATGAGATGTTGGGCTGGTCGGGCGTCGTGATGCCCAGCGGCACACTCACCGACCGCTGCAGGCTCAGCACAGAGGCGAGGGCCTGGCGGGCGAAGGTCTGGCCGGGAACGCCCGCCATGTATTGCGGCTCCGGCTTGCGGGGGATGGCGTCCAGATAGAAGGCGGCGCGGGCGAAGCGGTCGGCGGCGCGGTTGGTGCCCGGCAGGAAGGCCAGGCCGCCGATGGATTTCCAATATTCCACCAAAGCCAGTTGCTGGTCATAGGTGGGCGAATTGGTCATGACCGTATAGGCGCGGCCATGATGGATGACGAGCTTGCCGCCGACATATTCCAGGATGGCCGAATCGCCCGTGGCGTCCGAAAGGGCGAGGTGAAGCGTCGTCTGCACGCCGTTGGGCAGCGGCGGGGCGAGGAGGTTGAAGGTCTCGCGCTTGAGTTCCTCCACCGCCTCGGCGACGGTGGCGAAGCTGTCGAGGACATATTGCGCCCACAGCGAGATGGACAGGAAGGGCCGCCCGGCCACGGGTGCGGCATATTGGGATTCCACCAGATAGAGGGCATTGGCCACGAGACCCGCCTCGTTCATCCCGTCCGGCGTGCCGATGTCATAGCCGGCGGCGATGACGCTGCCATATTTCGATGCCCAGCGCAGGGAATTGGGCCCCGCCGCACCGTCGCGTGTGATCCCGGCGGGGAACGCCCACAGATTGGTGCGCATGTCCTCCTTCCAGTCCATGTTGCGTCCGGTGATGACGATGCCCTCGTCGCTGACGAACAGGGTCCTGGTGCACATGGTGCGCTCTCCTAACGTAACCTGCCGCTTCTGAGGCGGCGCAGGTGACGTTAGGGGGAATGAGGCGGCCTGTCAGCCCGGCGCGCGGCGCAGCGGGGCAGGGCGCCCGGTGATGGAGCGCACCAGGGACGTCTTCACGCTGGCCACATGCTCGCGCATCAAAAGCTCGGCCCGGTGAGGCTCCGACATGATGATGGCGTCATAGATGCGGTGATGGTCGTCGTGACGCCGCCGCACGTCCAGAAGCTCGAACGAGACCACGTTGCGGTGCGAGGATTGGGGCACCGACTGGCACAGCCGCACCATGTCGCCCAGCATCCGGCAGCGGGCCGCCTGGTGGATCGTGTCGTGGAAGGCGAAGTTGATGGCGCCGTAGGAGATGCGATCATTCTCGGTCAACTCGCCCTTGGCCAGCAGGGCGTCGCCGTCCGCCAGCGAGCGCTCGATGGCCGCCCGCTCCTCTTCCTTCAGGCCGCGCTCGGCAGCGAAGCGGGCCGCCAGGGATTCCAGCATGGCGCGGATCTCATAGGCGTCGACGATCTCGGAGGTGAGATACTTGCGCACCGCATAGCCGCGATTGGGTGCATATTCGAGCAAGCCCTCCGAGGCGAGCGTCTGAAGGGCTGATCGCACCGGCGTGCGCGACACGCCGAGCCATTCGGAAAGGCGCACCTCATGCATGCGCACCCCCGCCTCGAACGTGCCCGAAAGGATGGCGGCGCGGATGCTGTCCGTCACCGAGAGGGAGCGGGTGGGGGCGCGATCCGGCTCTGAGGGTTCGACGAGGGTGTCTGACATGATGCTCGGCAGGGGTTCTCGTTGAATTTGATACCAGCAGGGCCGGTGCGTTCGCAAGGATACAATCGTCTTACGGATTTGCAGCGCATTGAAATTGCACAGGATCAATTTTGCACTGCGAAATAACAAAAATGCTCGAAACAGAGGCAATTTCTGCCTCAGAAATGATCACGAAATGTATACATGACTCGTTGACGGGAGTGGAATTGTATTCATACTCGGATCATCCCGGACGGATCGGCGGCGCCTGCCGCCCTCGCGCCGGAGCGGCTCAGGCGCCGGCGGAGTGTCCGCCGGGTCGCCCATGCCGCGCGCACCACGCCGAGGGGGAGCGCCAACGTGTTGAAGTCCTTCGATTTCGGTTTGGACCAGGTCCGGCCCGCCGTGGTCGCCATCGATCTGCATCGCGGCCATCTCGACATGGATGTGGCCACCATGCCCACCTCGCCCGAGGTGGCCGAGCGGGTGATCGCGGCCAATGATGTGCTGTTCCGCTGGGCGCGCGGCGCCGGGGTGCCGGTCATCCATCTCGTCACCTCCTATCGCGACGAGACGGAGATTCGCGCCAATCCCTTCTGGCGCACCCGCGCGGACGACCCCAGCGCCACCCGCAAGAATGTGCTGCGCCACAATCTGGAAGGCAGCCCGGGCTGCACTGTGATGCCGCAGCTTCAGGCGCCGGGCGATTTCGTCGTGCGCACCAAGAAGCGCTATGACTGCTTCATCGGCACCGACCTGGAATTCACGCTACGCGCCCACGGCATCAACATGCTGCTGGTCACCGGCGTGAACACCAATTCCTGCGTGCTCGCCACCACCACCGCCGCCAATGTGCGGGACTTCGCCGTGATCGTGGTGGAGGATTGCGTGGACACCATGGATGGTCCCGCCCTCCACGATGCCGGCCTTGCCTGTATCCGCACCGCTTTCGGCTGGGTGATGCCGGCCGTGGACGTCATCGCGGTCCTCGGCGCCCCCGAAGGCGTCGGCGCGCCATGAGCCGCCGCCTGAAGAGCATGGTGAGCGGGGGACGCCCCGTCCTGGCGGTCAATCCCGGCGGCGTCGCCCTGCCGGTGGTGGATGCGCTGGCCGATGCAGGCGTCGAGGCCTTGTTCATCGATTGCGAGCGGACGCCCGTCTCCATCGAAGGGGTTGTGGTTCTTGCCCGGGCGGCGCAGGCGCGCGGCATGGCGGCCCTGGTGCGCTCGCCCACCCGCGACCCGGCCTTTCTGACGCGTTACCTGGATTGCCGCATCGACGGCCTCGTCCTGCCCCAGGTGGAGGATGCGGCGGCCTGCGCGGAGCTTGTGGCGGTGGCCAAGACCTCGGGCCGTTGCGCGGATCTTTTCCTGGTGGCGCAGATCGAGACGGTGGCGGGCATCGCCGCGTTGGAGGAGATCGCGGCCGCACCGGGCATCGACCTCATCCTCATCGGCCCCAACGATTTGTCCCATTCCATGGGCCTGTCCGGGGATGCCGGCCATCCGCAGGTGCAACAGGCGGTGGCGGACGTGGCCGAAAGGCTCGCCGCCCTCGGGCGCCCGTTCGGCCTGCCCGTCTCCGCCGCCACCGCCGGAACCTGGGTCGGACGGGGCGCGCGCCTTCTCTATTCGGGGCTCGCCCCGCTCCTGTCCCCCTCCATCGCCGCGCTCCGGGAGGCTGCTGCGTGACCTTGAGGGTCCATCCCACCCCCGCATTCCAGTGAGGTAAACATGCCCACTCTGCCCCGTGACCGTGCCCCCTATTCCGCCATCGTCGACCGCCCGCCGCTGAAGCTGCCGGGCAATGCCCGCGTGGTGCTGTGGACCATCGTCAATCTGGAGGTGTGGGACATCAACCGGCCCATGGCGCGCCAGATCCTCTCCCCGCCGCAGGGCGTGCCGCTGCTGCCCGACGTGCCCAATTGGAGCTGGCACGAATACGGCATGCGGGTGGGCGTGTGGCGCTTCTTCGATCTTTATAAGCGCCTGGGCATCCGCCCGACCCTCTCCATCAATGCCCGCGTCTGCGAGGATTACGAGCGGGTGGCCGGCGAGGCGCGCGATGCCGGCTGGGAATTCATGGGCCACATGTATGACCAGCAGCCCATCCACAAGGTGGAGGACCAGCGCGGCACCATCTTCAAGTCCATGGACGTGATCGAGAAGTTCACGGGCAAGCGGCCGATCGGCTGGCTTGGCCCGGGCCTGACCCAGACCTTCGAGACCCCTGAGAACCTCGTGGATGCCGGCGTCAAATATATCGGTGACTGGGTGTGGGACGACGAGCCCTGCGAAATCTCCACCGCCTCCGGCCCGCTGGTGACGCTGCCCTACACGGTGGAGCACAACGACATCCCCATGATGGCCATCGCCAATCATGAATCGCCCTATTGGCTGCAGCGCTTCAAGGATTCGCTCGACCGCCTGCACATGGAAGGCGGAGATCGCGCCAAGATCCTGGCGGTGGCCATCCATCCCTACATTTCCGGCCAACCCCACCGCATCAAGTATCTGGAGGCGGTCTACGACTATGCCCGCAGCCGAGGAGACGTGCTGCTGTGGAATGGCGAGGAGATCTACGACTGGTACCAGGGCGTGAGGGGCAAGTGAGCGGTTCCGTGAACATGTCCGAAATCGCGCAAGCCGCTTTCGTCGTCCCGGCCCCGGAGGTCGTCAGCCTCCCCGTAGCCGGGCGCGCGACGCGCTTTCCCGTTCGGCGCATCTATTGCGTCGGGCGTAACTATCTCGCCCATATCCGCGAGATGAAGGAAGCCGAGGACGAGCGCGACCCGCCCTTCTTCTTCCAGAAGCCGCGCGATTCCATCGTGCCCGACGGGGCCACCGTGCCCTATCCGGCGGATACCACCGACTTCCAGTACGAGATCGAGCTGGTGGCGGCGATCGGAAAGGGGGGCGTGAACCTCTCGGTGGCCGAAGCCCGCGATCACATCTTCGGCTATGCGGTGGGCATCGACCTGACTCGCCGCGACCGCCAGCGGGACTGCCGCGACAAGCGCCTGCCCTGGGAGGCCGGAAAGGCCTTCGATCTCTCCGCGCCCTGCGGCGAGGTGCACCCGGCGAGCGTCATCGGCCACCCCGATCGGGGCGCCATCACGCTCGCCGTCAACGGCACGCTGACCCAGAAGGGCGACCTTGGGGAAATGATCTGGAACGTGCCGGAAATCGTCGCCAACCTCTCGCGCTCCTATCGCCTGGAGCCCGGAGACCTCATCATGACCGGCACGCCCGCGGGCGTCGGGCCGGTTGAGCCTGGCGACGTCATCGTCGGGCAGATCGAGGGCGTGGGCGCCCTCACCCTCACCATTGCCGAAGCCGGGGCCTGAACCATGCTTCCCACCGAGCGCATCGCCTATTCCGCCATCACCGAGCGCCCCCGCCTGACCTTGCCTGACGGCAAGCGCATGGCGGTGTGGATCATCGTCAATGTGGAGGAGTGGAATCCCAAGGAGACCATGCCCCGCACGGTGCTGACCCCGCCGGCGGGCGGTGCGCCCATGCCGGACATCCCCAACTGGGCCTGGCACGAATATGGCAACCGCGTCGGCTTCTGGCGCATGCTGGAGGTGTTCGACGAGTTCGAGGTGCCCGCCGCCCTTGCCATCAACGGCTCGGCCATCGCCGCCTATGAGCCCATCGCCCGGGCCGCCCTGGACCGCAACTGGGAATTCATCGGCCACGGCTTCAGCCAGAAGAACATGCAGAAGGTGGAGAACGAGCGCGAGGACATCGCCCGCACCACCAAGGTCATCACCGACTTTGTCGGCAAGCGCCCGCGCGGCTGGCTGGGGCCGGGCCTGACCGAGACCTGGGAGACCCCCGACATCCTGGTGGAGGAGGGCTATTCGTATGTGTGCGACTGGGTGCTGGACGACGAGCCGGTGGTGCTGAAGACCCGCACCAAGCCGATCCTGAACGTGCCCTACACCCAGGAATGCAACGACGTGGCGATGATGCTGATCCAGCATCACAAGGCGTCGGAATATTTCGACCGGGCCTCGGACCAGTTCGACCAGATCCACCACGATGCCCGCCATTCGGCCCGCGTGATGGCCATCGTGGTGCACCCCTACATCATGGGCGCGCCGCACCGGCTGAAATATTTCCGCAAGATCGTCGAGAAGATCGCCTCCTACGAAGACGTGGCCTTCATGACGGGCGAGCAGATCGCCGATTGGTATCTGGCGCAGCGCCCGAACGCGCTCTCCGAGGCCGCCGAGTGATGGGCGGCTGGGCCTTCCATATCCTCAACGGGCTGACCTTCGCGGCGCTCCTGTTCATCGTCGCGTCGGGCTTCACGCTGATCTTCGGCCTGCTGCGCATCGTGAACCTGGCGCACGGGGCGCTTTACCTGGCCGGCGGCTAT
>NZ_CP072392.1:2597420-2664286 GCF_017742835.1 Aquabacter sp. L1I39 | reverse complement strand
ACCGTGCGGCCACCTTCGCGGATCGCGAAGCGCAGCTTCTCTTCCATGGCGATCGGCACGATCAGGTGCACGTCCATGGAGACGTTATCGCCCGGCATCACCATTTCCGTGCCTTCCGGCAGGGTGCACACGCCCGTCACGTCCGTGGTGCGGAAGTAGAATTGCGGGCGATAGTTGGTGAAGAACGGGGTGTGGCGGCCGCCCTCTTCCTTGGTCAGGATGTAGGCTTCGGCCTTGAACTTGGTGTGGGGCTTCACCGAGCCGGGCTTGCACACGACCTGGCCACGCTCCACGTCCTCGCGCTTGGTGCCGCGCAGCAGGATGCCGACGTTATCGCCAGCCTGGCCCTGGTCCAGCAGCTTGCGGAACATTTCGACGCCGGTCACCGTGGTCTTCACGGTCGGACGGATGCCGACGATTTCCACTTCCTCGCCCACCTTGATGATGCCGCGCTCCACGCGACCGGTCACCACCGTGCCGCGGCCGGAGATCGAGAACACGTCTTCGATCGGCATCAGGAAGGGCTGGTCGATCGGGCGCTCGGGCTGGGGAATGTAGGCGTCGACCTCTTCCATCAGCTTCAGGATGGCGTTCTTGCCGAGATCGGGATTGCCGTTCTCCAGCGCCACCAGGGCCGAGCCGCGCACGATCGGGATGTCGTCGCCGGGGAAGTCGTACTTGGACAGAAGCTCGCGCACTTCCATCTCCACGAGCTCCAGAAGCTCGGGATCATCCACCATGTCGCACTTGTTCAGGAACACCACCAGCGCGGGCACGCCCACCTGGCGGGCCAGCAGGATGTGCTCGCGGGTCTGCGGCATCGGGCCGTCCGCCGCCGACACCACCAGGATCGCGCCGTCCATCTGCGCCGCGCCGGTGATCATGTTCTTCACATAGTCGGCGTGGCCGGGGCAGTCCACGTGCGCATAGTGCCGGTTCGTGGTCTCGTATTCCACGTGCGCCGTCGAGATCGTGATGCCGCGCGCCTTCTCTTCCGGCGCCTTGTCGATCTGGTCATACGCCGTGAACGTCGCGCCGCCCGTCTCAGCCAGGATCTTCGTGATCGCAGCCGTCAGCGACGTCTTGCCGTGGTCAACGTGACCGATCGTGCCGATGTTGCAGTGCGGCTTCGAGCGGTTGAATTTCTCTTTGGCCATTCCCCGTCCCGTCGGACACCCGCCCCCGACACCACCCGTCAGGCCGCTCCGGACGCGCCCCTCCTTGGTGCCAGGTGAGGACACGATAACAGAGGTCGAACGGAATAGGAATATGATCTAGGATATTTTTCTTATGAACGGCATGTTTGAGCCGGCCATGCCCCCCCCTCCCTATCCCTCCCCCGCTTTGCGGGAGAGGGGACTGCGGCGCGCTTGGCGGGGCGGTGGCTCTGCTTTGTCTCCGCGTCCATCATCCCGACCTCTGCCCCGGCGGAACAGACCCCCTCTCCCGCAAAGCGGGGGAGGGCTGGGGGAGGGGGAAAAAGACCTTCGGCGCCCGGGCAGGCCTACTTCAGCTCGCCGGAGGCCTTCATCTCATTGATGACCTCCACCACCACCTTCATGGCGTCCAGTGCCGCCGGCACGCCGCAATAGATGGCGGCCTGGAGCACGATTTCCTTCAGCTCTTCCTGGGTCAGGCCATTATTGATGGCGCCGCGCACATGGAGGCGGATCTCGTGCGGGCGGTTCAGCGCCGTGAGCATGGCGAGGTTGAGGAAGGAGCGGGTGCGCCGGTCGAGGCCCGGGCGGTTCCAGATCTCGCCCCAGCACCATTCGGTGACGAGCTTCTGGAGCGGGGCGGTGAAATCGTCGGCATTGGCCACCGAGCGGTCCACATAGGCGGAGCCCAGCACTTCGCGCCGCACGGCGAGGCCCTTCTGGAACATCTCGGTTTCAAATTCGGGACGCATCGCCATGCCAAAGCCTCTTATGGTTTGACCGGCCCGGATCGGCGCCCGATGGCCGGTGGGGGCGCAACACGGCACCCCGTTTTGAACCCTTCCCGCTTACGACGAGAGCCATTGACCGTCAAGAAAATTGTATGATAGGCATACGGTCATACGAACAAGAAACGTTGGAATACAACACTTCCAGCGGAAGGCGCCGGAACGCCGGCGGGAGGAAAGCCCCATGACCGCCATCGAGCCGTTCGAGCTGTTCGCCATCCGCTACGGCACCAATTCCGGCCGGCTGGAGTGCCAGAACGTGCTGGGCGGCGCCCCCGACAAGATGGGGTCGGACCTGTCTTATTATGTCTGGGTGGCCCGCCGCTCGGACGCGGTGTTCGTCATCGACACCGGCATGGACCAGGCCACCGCCGATGCCCGCAAGCGCACATTGCTGCGCCGGCCCGCCGATGCGCTGGCCCTGCTGGGCATCGACGCCAAGGCCATTGACCACGTCATCATCACCCACCTGCATTTCGACCATGCGGGCACGCTGGGAGACTTCCCCCGCGCCCGCTTCCATGTGCAGGACGGCGAGGTGAGCTTTGCCACCGGGCGGTGCATGTGCCACGAGCCGCTGCGGCATGCTTATGACGTGGAGCATGTGGTCTCCTTCGTGCGCTGCGTCTATGCGGGGCGGGTCGCCTTCCATGAGGGGGCCGAGGAGATCGTGCCCGGCCTCACCGTCCACCGCACGGGCGGCCATGCCAAGGGCCTCCAGGTGGTCCGCGTGCTGACGAAGCGCGGCCATGTGGTGGTGGCCTCCGATGCTTCCCACCTCTACCAGAACATGGAAGGCCGCCTCGCCTTCCCGGTGGTCCATTCCATCGAGGACCTCATGGAGGGCTACGAGACCCTCTATCGCCTCGCCTCGTCGCCGGACCATGTGATCCCCGGCCATGACCCGCTGGTGATGAGCCTTTATCCCCCGCCCGCGCCGGAACTGGAGGGCATCGTCGCCCGCCTCGACGTGCCGCCCCGGGCGCGGGGCTGAGCGGTGAACACACCTCTCCCCCTCGCCGGCCGCAGCGCCCTCGTCACCGGCTCCACCGGCGGCCTCGGCCACGCCATCGCCGAATACCTCGTCGCCCAGGGCGCCCGTGTCATGCTCACCGGCCTCCTGCCCGAGGCGGAGATGGCGGACGAGATTACCCGCCTGAACATGCTGGGCGGCGCGGCCGCCTATGAGCCTGCCGATATTTCCGCCCCCGCCGCCCTCGTCGGCCTGATCGATGGGGCGCAGGCGCGGCATGGCGCGGTGGACATCCTCGTCAACAATGCGGTGGTGCGGCACACCTCGCCCATCGAGGCCTATCCGCCCGAAAAGTGGGAGCTGGCGCTGGCGGTGAACCTGTCCGCGCCCTTCCATGCCATCCGCCGGGTGCTGCCGGGCATGCGGGAGAAGGGCTTCGGACGCATCCTCAACGTGGCCTCGGTCTATAGCTTCAAGGGCATCGCCAACCGGGTGGACTATGTGACCACCAAGACCGGCCTTCTCGGCCTCACCCGCACGGTGGCGCTGGAGGTGGCGACGGACGAGATCACCTGCAACGCGGTCTGCCCCGGCGTGCTGCCCACCCCCGCCATTACCGGCAAGATCGCCGGCATCGCGCGGGACGAAGGGGTGAGCGTGGAGGAGGCCACCCGCGCCTATCTGGCCGACCGCCATCCCAGCGGGCGCTTTGCCTCCATGGAGGCGGTGGCGGCGCTGGTTTCCTTCCTGTGCAGCCCCGCCGCCCGCGACATCAATGGCGCCGTGCTGCCGGTGGATGGCGCCTGGCTCGCCAGCTGACCCCTTTTTCGCGTTTTCAAAAGTTCCCGGAGGACGACGTGAACGACAAGACCATCGGATTTGTGGGCACGGGCCGCATGGGCGGACCCATGGCGGGCCGCCTTCTGGACGCCGGCTATGACCTCGTGGTGTTCGACCCCAGCCCCGCCGCCCTTGCCCCCCTGGTGGAGCGCGGCGCCCGCAAAGCGGCCTCCCCCGCCGAAGTCGGCGCGGCCGCGCGCATCGTCTTCGTCTCCCTGCCGACACCGGACGTGGTGAAGGCGGTGGCGCTCGGGGCTGATGGCCTGTCTTCGGGCGGCGCCATGCGCATCTTCGTGGACCTCTCCACCACCGGCCCCCGCGCCGAGGCGGACGTGGCGCGCGCCTTGAAGGAGAAGGGCGTCGACACCGTGGACTGCCCGGTGAGCGGCGGGGTCGCCGGCGCGCGCAAGGGCACGCTCGCCATGATGGCGGCGGGGCGGACCGAGGTGTTCGAGACCGTCAAGCCCATGCTCTTGAACCTGGGCAAGGTGTTCCATGTGGGCCAGGAGCCCGGCATGGCGCAGACCATGAAGGTCATCAACAATATGGCCTCGGTGGCGGCGCTGGCCATCTCGTCCGAGGTGATGGTCATGGGCGCCAAGGCCGGCCTCGACGCGGACGTGATGATCGACGTGCTGAATGCCGGCAGCGGCCGAAACAGCGCCACCACCGACAAGATCCCCAATTTCGTCCTGCCCCGCACCTTCGACTTCGGCTTCGCGGTGGGCCTGTCCTCCAAGGACATCCGCCTGTGCCTCGACGAGGCGGAAGCCTTGGGCGTGCCCATGATCGTGGGCAGCGCGGTGCGCCAGCTTCTCACCATCACGCGGGAGAAGTTCGGGGCGGACGCGGACATGACCAACATGGTGCGCACCGTGGAGGAATGGGCGGGCGCGGAAGTGCGCGGCAAGGCCGCCAAGGCCTGAGGCGCGTTCCCTCACCCGCCAGCCCGAAGGAGGCGTCGATGATTCCCGCAGACAAGGCCGCCGTCGCCCCCCTCTCCGCCAGCGACCGCCTCGCCGCGTTCGTGGCGGATTATTGCTATGAGGCCATTCCCCCCGCCGTGCGGCACGAGGCGCGCCGCTCGCTCTTGAACATGTTCGCCACCGCCTTTGCGGGCGCGTGCGATCCGGCCATTGAGAGCCTGTGGGGGGCGCTCGCCCCCTTCTGCGGGCCGCAGGTGGCCACCCAGATCGGGCGCGGCGGACGGGTGGATGCGCCCACCGCCGCCTTCCTGAATGCCGCCGCCGCCAATGTCTTCGACTTCGACGACACCCATCCCGGCACCGTCATCCACCCCACCGCCCCCGTCGCCCCGGCCTTGCTGGCGCTCGCCGAACTCAGGCCCGATGGGCGGGTGATGAGCGGGCGGGACTTCCTCGCCGCCTTCATCCTGGGCGTGGAGGTGGAGTGCCGGATCGGCAATGCGGTCTCGCCCGGCCATTATGCGCGCGGCTGGCACATCACCGCCACCTGCGGCGTGTTCGGCGCGGCGGCCGCCTCCGGGCGGGCGCTGGGGCTCGATGCGCTCCGGGTGCGGGACGCCTTCGGCCATGCGGCCGCGCAGGCCTGCGGGCTGGTGGAGGCGCTGGGCACGCCGGCCAAGAGCTTTGGCGTGGGCAATTCCGCCCGCAACGGCCTCATCTCCGCCTTCGCCGCCCGCAACGGCGCCTATGGCCCCGCCCGCCCGCTGGACGGGGAACGCGGCTTCCTCAACCTCACCTGCGACGATCCCCGGCCGGAGGATCTCACAATGGGGCTGGGCGAGACGTGGGAATTGGCAGAGAACACCTATAAGCCCTATCCCTCCGGCGTGGTGCTGCACCCCGTCACCGATGCCTGCCTTGCCTTGCGGGCGGCACCGGGCTTCGACGTTTCGGCCATCGCCGAAATCGTGGTGCGCGGCCATCCCCTGCTGCGCCAGCGCACCGACCGGCCCCATGTGAGCACGGGACGCGAAGCCCAGGTCAGCGCCCATCACACGGTGGCCGCCGTGCTGATCGACGGGGCGGCGGGCTTGACCCAATACACCACCGCCCGCGTCTGCGACCCCGCCGTCCAGGCCCTGCGCGCCAAGGTGCGCATGGAGGATGACCCGGCCATGGAGGTGGAGGCCGCCGTCGTCTCCCTCCGCTTCGCGGATGGCCGCACGGTGACCGAGGAGGTGGCCCATGCGCTGGGCAGCAGGGGCCGCCCGCTCTCCGACGCCGACCTGGAGCACAAGCTGCGCACGCTGGCTCCCCTCGCCGAAGGTTGCGCGCCCGATGCGCTCATCGACGCGGTGTGGAGCCTGGAAGACCTCTCTGATGCCGCCACGCTCCTGCGCCATGCGCGGCCGTGAGGCGGGGGCCTGGAAGCCGCCCGCCCGCCGGCCCTGCTCCCTCTCCCGCTTGCGGGCGAGGAGTGGGGAGGGGGGCGCGCGGGGAAGGGCCGGCGCGGCGGCCCGCTTTCGCCTTGCGCAATTCTTCAGCGTTGCCTTGGTGGCGCGGTCGCCCTTTCCCCCCTCCCCACCCTCCCCCGCTTCGCCCCCTCCCCTGCCCTCCCCCGCTTCGCGGGAGAGGGAGTCTGGCTCGCCGGGTGGAGAGCCGCGTGCAGGCTTTGGCAAGGCGGGCCGAGGTTCGGCGCCTCGGGTCTTCTCAAGCGAGAAGCATCCCGCCGACACGCTCCACGCCCGCGCCGCCCGCCGGCCCTGCTCCCTCTCCCGCTTGCGGGGGAGGGCTGGGGAGGGGGCCGCTCGGGAAAGGGCCGGCGCGGGGGCGGCTGGCTTCGTCTTCTCCTTGCCCGGTCCCACGCTCAGCGCGACACCGGCCCACCGTTCGTTCCCCTGGCCCTTTCGCCCCCTCCCCTGCCCTCCCCCGCTTCGCGGGAGAGGGGGCGCGGCGCGGCGGAGAGAGCAGAGTTGCGCGATGCGGGAATCCAACGCCGGCTTGATCTTCATGTCTGATTGTATGATCATAAGACCATTCTGACAGTACACCCATCACCCGCGCGGCGACGGCCGGGTTACCCGGACCGAAACAATCCAAGAAAAGCCGCGCCCAGGAGGAAACGCCAATGACCCTTCACGCCCTCACCCGCCGCCGCGCCTTAAGCGTGCTCGCGGCCACCACCCTCGCCCTCTGTGCCGCGCCCGCATTCGCGCTCGATTATCCTACCCGCCCGGTGACCATCGTGGTGGGCTCGCCCCCTGGCGGCGGCACGGACATGGTAGGGCGGCTGGTGGCTTCCGGGCTCCAGAAGGAGCTGGGCCAGCCTTTCGTGGTGGAGAACAAGGGCGGCGCCTCCGGCAATATCGGCACCGGGGCGGTGGCCCGCGCGGCGCCCGATGGCTACACGCTGCTGATGGCCTATTCGGGCTATCAGGTGGTGAACCCCTCGCTCTTTCCCACCTCGCTCCAGTGGGACCCCATCAAGAGCTTCGCGCCCATCGCCTTGGTGCTGAAGGCGCCGCACATCATCACCGTGAAAGCCGGCCTGCCGGTGAAGACGCTCGCCGACCTCATCGCCTATGGCAAGGCCAATCCCGGCAAGCTGAACTATGCCTCGGTGGGCCAGGGCTCGCTCAGCCATATTGGCGGCGAGATGTTCGCCCAGCAGACCGGCGTGACCATGACCCATGTGCCCTATCGCGGCTCGGGCCCGGCGGTGACGGACCTGGTGGCGGGCAATGTGGATCTCTTCATCAACACGCCCCAGTCCCTGGTGGGCTTCCTCCAGAACGGCACGGTGCGCGGCCTCGCGGTGACCAGCGACCAGCGCCTGCCCATGGTGAAGGACATCCCCACCGTGGTGGAAGCCGGACTGCCCAACCTTCAGCTTGAGGCCTGGTACGCCCTCTATGCCCCCGCCGGCACGCCGCCCGCCATCATCGAGAAGCTGGCCGGGGCGGTGAAGACGGTGGTTGAGACCAAGGCGTTCCAGGACGCGGCGGAACAGAGCGGCTCCTATGCGGTCTATATGGGCCCCAAGGAACTGGGCGCCTACACCGCCAGCGAATTGAAGGTCTGGTCGGGCGTGGTGGAGAAGGCCGGCATCAAGCTGGAGTGAGGACCGACCGATGAGCGCCCCCTCCCCCCGGCCCCGCACGCTGTATGACAAGGTGTGGGACGCCCATGTGATCCGCACCTATGAGGACGGCTCCTGCCTCCTTTATGTGGACCGCCACTTCGTGTTCGAGGTGACCAGCCCGCAGGCCTTCGAGGCCCTGCGGGACGCCGGGCGGCGGGTGCGCCGGCCGCAGGCCACCTTCGCCGTGGCCGACCACAATATCCCCACCCTCCCCGGCCGGACTGACGACAGCGGCGAGGCGGACGGCCGCGCCCAGCTCGCCTTGCTGCGGGCGAACACCGCCGAGTTCGGCATCTCCTATTTCGACATGAAGGATCCCCGGCAGGGCATCGTCCATGTGATCGGCCCGGAACTGGGCCTCACCCAGCCGGGCCTCACCATTGCCTGCGGCGACAGCCACACCCCCACCCACGGGGCGTTCGGCGCCTATGCGGTGGGGGTCGGCACCTCCGAGGTGGAGCATATCCTCGCCACCCAGACGCTGCTCCAGAAGCCCGCCCGCACCTTGCGCATCCGCGCCGATGGGCGCCTGGGGCTAGGCGTGACGGCGAAGGACCTCATCCTCGCCGTCATCGGGCGCATCGGGGCGGCGGGTGCTACGGGGCATGTGGTGGAATTTGCCGGCGAGACGGTGGCGGGCCTCTCCATGGAGGGCCGGCTCACTTTGTCCAGCATGGCCATCGAGGCCGGGGCGCGGGCGGGCATGATCGCGCCGGACGACACCACCTTCGCCTATCTGAAGGGCCGGCCCTTCGCGCCGCAGGGCACGGACTTCGACCGCGCGGTGGAAAAATGGAGCCACCTCTTCACGGACCATGACGCGGAATTCGATCGGGAAGTGGCGATCGATGCGGCCACCGTGGAACCCATGGTCACCTGGGGCACCAGCCCTGACGATGTGGTGCCCGTCTCCGGCCGGGTGCCCGATCCCGCCCGCGCCACGCGTCCGGGGGAGGCCGAGGCCATGGCGCGGGCGCTTTCTTATATGCGCCTGACCCCCGGCCAGCGGATCGCCGACATTCCCGTCGACAAGGTCTTCATCGGCTCGTGCACCAATGCCCGCATCGAGGATCTGCGGGCGGTGGCGGCGGTGGCCAGGGGTCGCAAGGTGAACCCACGGGTGACCGCTCTGGTGGTGCCGGGCTCGGCGCAGGTGAAGCGGAGGGCGGAGGAAGAGGGCATCGCCGCCATCCTGAAGGAAGCGGGCTTTGAATGGCGGGAGGCGGGCTGCTCCATGTGCATCGGCCTGAATGCCGACCGCCTGAAGCCGGGAGAACGCTGCGCCTCCACCTCCAACCGCAATTTCGAGGGGCGCCAGGGGCCGGAAGGGCTGACCCATCTCGTCAGCCCGCCCATGGCCGCCGCCGCCGCCCTCGCCGGTCATTTCGTCGATGTGAGGACGCTGGCGCCATGAGCTCGCCCCCCATGAGCGACACCCCCATGAGCGAGGCGGTTCCCGCCGAGCGGCGCTTCACGCGCCTGAAGGGCATTGCCGCGCCTCTGCCCATCGCCAATGTGAACACCGACATCATCGCCCCCAAGGACCTGATGCGCGCGGTGACCCGCAAGGGGCTCGGCTGGGGCCTGCTGCGGCCCTATCGCTTCGACGGCGAAGGCCGGGAGCGGCCGGACTTCGTGCTGAACCGTGAGCCCTGGCGGCACGCCGCCCTCCTGGTGGCGCACGAGAATTTCGGCTGCGGCTCATCGCGCGAACACGCGGCCTGGGCGCTGGCGGATTTCGGCATACGGGCGGTGATCGCGCCCTCCTTCGCCGAGATCTTCCAGAACAATTGCATCAAGAACCGCCTGTTGCCCGTGCCCCTCCCCCGCCCGCAGCTGGACGCCGTGATGGCGGCGGCGGAGGCGGGCGAAGAGGTGGAGGTGGCCCTTGAGGCGCAGGTGGTCCGGCTGGCCGATGGCCGCGCCCTGCCGTTCGAGGTGAGCCCGCTCGCCCGCCACCGCCTCCTGGCGGGCATCGACGACATCGCCGATACCCTGCGCTACGAAGACGACATCCTGGCCTTCGAGGACCGCCATTTCCGGGACACGCCCTGGCTGGCAGGCCGGACAAAAATTGAGGAAAAGACGCATGGATCTTGAGCTGAAGGGCCGCCGCGCCGTCATCACCGGCGGAAGCCGGGGCCTCGGCGCGGCCATTGCGCGGGAGCTGGCCAAGGAGGGCATGAACCTCGTTCTGCTCGCCCGCGATGGCGCCGCCCTCGCCCGCTTCGGCGCCGAGCTCGCCGAGACGTTCGGCGTGAGCGTGGCCACCCACGGAGCGGATCTCTCCACGCTGGAGGGCGTGGAAGGCGCGGCGCGGGCGGCTGAGGCGCAAGGCGCGCTCCATGGCCTTGTGAATTGCGCGGGCGCCACCAAGCGCGGCGACTTCTTCTCGCTCACGGAAGCGGACTGGGACACCGGCTATGACCTGAAGCTGCGCGCCGCCGTGCGGCTCTCGCGCGCGCTGTGGCCCAGCCTGAAGGCCGGGGGTGGCGCCATCGTGAACATTGCCGGCCTCGGGGGGCGCATGCCCGCCGGCGACTTTACCATCGGCGGCTCGGTCAATGCCGCCCTGCTCAATTTCACCAAGGCCCTGGCGGACGTGGGCATCCGCGACGGGGTGCGGGTGAATGCCATCAATCCCGGCTTCTTCCGCACCGACCGCCTCGCCCATTCCCTGCGGGCCACCGTGGAGCAGACCGGCTGCGCGCCGGAAGAGGCGGAAACGGTGCTGCTTCAGAAGCTGGGCGTGCGCCGCTTCGGCGAGCCGTCGGAAGTGGGGGAGCTGACCGCCTTCCTGCTCTCCCGCCGGGCGGACTATCTCAACGGCTCGGCCATCGAGATCGATTCCGGCGCCCGCCGGGGGATCTGAACGGGTCAGGCCGCAGGCGCCTCGCCCGCAGGAGGCGGGGCGACCTCGCCGGAAAAGAGATCGGCGATCCAGCGCGCGGAACTGGAATGGGCGCAGGCGGTGAGCGCGGCGATGACAATGGGCACGCCGATAAAGGCCCCCGCCAGCCCCCACAGGAAGGCCCAGAAGAAGACCGCGAACAGCACCATGGTCGGCGAGATGGCCAGCGCCTTGCCGGCCATGCGCGGCTCCAGATAGCTCCCCGACAGGAACTGGATCACGTTCAGGCAGGCAAACACCAGGAGCGCCATCTGCCAGGATTCGAACTGGGCAAGCGCGAACAGGGTGGGCAGGAAGGTGGCCACGAATGGCCCGATGAAAGGGATATAGTTCAGCGCGAAGGCGATGGCGCCCCAGGCGGTGGCCAGTTCCATGCCCGCCGCCAGCGTGAAGGCCCACACCACCGCGCCCGTGGCGATGCTCATATAGGTGCGCACAGCCATGTATTTCTGGAAGCGGGCGGCGATATGGGCGCCGGTCTCGGTCAGATAGGCCGCGATGTCCTGGCGCTTCAGCCGAGCCACCTGGCTCTTGAAGGCATTCACCTCCAGGAGGCCCAGCAGCACATAGACCAGCGTGAT
Source organism: Aquabacter sp. L1I39 (assembly GCF_017742835.1). Taxonomy (GTDB): domain Bacteria; phylum Pseudomonadota; class Alphaproteobacteria; order Rhizobiales; family Xanthobacteraceae; genus L1I39. The sequence continues at coordinate 2,652,968 of NZ_CP072392.1, read as the reverse complement.
GATGAGGAAGGAGGCGAGCCCCTGGAGCCGCCCCGAGACCTCCTGCACCAGGCGCAGCATCCAGCGCACGTCGAAATTCTCGGAAAAGACGGAAGCCAGCAGGAAGCCGTGGCCCTCCAGCCAGTCGGAGGCCTGGCCATAGAGCAGCTGGAAGCGGGCCACATTGGCGAAGATCCATTGCGCCACCCGCCCGAAGCCCCAGACCACCGCGCCGGTCACCGAGGCCACCACCACCAGCGTCACCACCAGCGTGAGCGCCACCGCGACGAGGTTCGGCAGATGCTTCTGAAGCGCCCGCTGGAGCGGCCAGACGATGGCGATGGTGAAGAGCGCGAAGGCCAGCGGCACCACGATGGCCTGCGCCAGCGCCAGCGCGCCGAAGATCAGGATGGCCGCCATAAGCGCCACCGCCACGCTGGTGCCCCGATCCACGCCCGACATGCCCACCCCTCCAGATCCCGAACGCAGCAGTGCGAGGCGGCTGACCCAATGTCAACCGGAGCCGGCTGCCGTCCCGCCATTGGGCCGCCATTCATTTCGGTGGAGCAATGAGATAGGAAGAAGGGACAGGTGCATTGTGAGGGCCAAGTGGGCGTGGCAGCTTTGATCCGGGGCCTATGCGTGGCGGGGCTGGTGCTCGCGCTTGCCGCCTGCGCGCGCCCTCAGGGCGTGCTGCTCCCCGTGGCCGATCCCACCGTGGCCACCGACAAGGTGGACATGCTGGTGGCCACCACCCGCGCCCCCTCCGACGCGCCCGGCGAGGTCTTCACCGGCGAGCGCAGCGACACCTTGTCCTTCACCAATGTGGTTGTCTCGGTGCCGCCCGACCGGGCGGTGGGCTCCATCCAGTGGCCGCGCCAAGGGCCGGGCGATCCGGCGCGGGAATTCGCCGTCACCGAGATTTCCGCCCTGCCCCGCGCGGGCCTCCTGCCCTGGTTCAAGGCCCATGCGGGCGGCAAGAGGCGGGTGCTGGTGTTCGTCCACGGCTTCAACACCCGCTTTGACGCCTCGGTCTTCCGCTTCGCCCAGATCGTCCACGACACCGGCTCGCGCTGGGTGCCGGTGCTGTTCTCCTGGCCGTCCCGCGGCAGCGTGTTCGACTATATGTACGACCGGGAAAGCGCCAATTTCTCCCGCTCGGACCTCGCCGACGTGCTGCGGTCGGCGGCGAAGAGCCCGCTGGTGGACGAGGTGGTGGTCATGGCCCATTCCATGGGCGCCTGGCTCACCGTGGAGGCGCTCAGGCAGATGGCGCTCACCGACGGGCGCATCCCCAAGAAGCTCACCAATGTGGTGCTCGCCTCCCCCGACCTCGACATCGACGTGTTCCGCCGCCAGGTGATGGAGATGGGGCCGAACCGGCCCAACATGACCATCTTCGTCTCCCGCAACGACCACGCGCTCAGCCTGTCGCGGGCCATTTCCGGCAATGTGACGCGGGTGGGCGCGGTGGACCTGTCGCAGGAGCCCTACAAGTCGCAGCTGGAAGCCACCAGCGGCATCGTGGTGCTCGACCTCACCGCCTTGCAGGGCGGGGATGCGCTCAACCATTCCAAGTTCGCCACCACGCCGGAAATGGTGCAGATTCTCGGCAACCGCATGATGGCCGGCCAGACCATTTCCGACCAGGAACTGACCGGCGCCACCGCCGCCGAGGCGGTGGGCGGGGTGATCGGCGCGGTGGTCACCGCCCCCATCACCGTGTTTGCAGCCGGCGCGCGGAACTGATCGCCGCGGCGGGCACCTGGCGCTTAGAGCATTTCCGCGCGAAGCGGGAACCGGTTCGCGTGAAGGCAATGCGTGAAAACAAAGAGATAGCGCCCTTCAGGGCTTCCATGAAAAGCTGAAGGGCGCGAGCTGGCCGTTGGCCGGGGTCCGGCGAAAGGCGGCGCGCCGCTGCGATCGGCGATGCACCGGCCCGCGCGCCGCGCCAGCCTCGGCAGCCTTCCTGCGCGCACCCCCGGGTCTCATTCGGCATTCTCCTCCAGCGCGGCGCCCCGCTGCCCGCCTCACGCTGCGGCAGCCCACCACCGGCCGCATCGCGCCGGGAGGTGAAATTGTATGATTGAATTACCGTACCACCTGCTTTAAGGCTCTTGCCCACGCGCCGGCGATTGTCCGTGCCCATCCCGGCGCCACCAATCACAAGGGCACGGGAGGACATGCTCTTGCACCCGACCCTGCTGGCCCGCGCCGGCCGCCGCGCCGCGATCCTGGGCGCCGCCCTCGCCGCCTTCGTGGCGGCTCCCTTCCTCACCGAGGCCGCGCGTGCCGAGGACTATCCCACCCGCACCATCACCCTCATCGTGCCGTTTGCCGCCGGCGGCGGCGCGGATGCGGTGGCCCGCATCGTGGCCCAGCGCCTCGGCGACAAGCTCGGCCAGCCCGTGGTGGTGGAGAACCGCACGGGCGCGGCCGCCATCATCGGCACCCAGGCGGTGGCCCGCGCCAAGCCGGACGGCTACACGCTTCTCTTGGGTCAGTCCGGCCCCATCTCCATCAATCCGGCCGTCTACAAGGACCTGAAATACGATCCGATCAAGGATTTCGCGCCGGTGGTCCGGCTCACCGAATATCCCTATGTGATGGTGGTCAACGGCGCCTCGCCCTACACCACCGTCCAGGCCCTGGTGGCCGCCGCCAAGGCCAAGCCGGGCGCGGTGACCTTCGGCAGCTACGGCATTGGCGGGGCCAACCACCTGGTGGCGGAGATGTTCGCCGCCTCCGCCGGCATCAAGCTGCTGCACGTGCCCTATCGCGGCACGGCCCCCGCCGTGACCGATTTGATGAGCGGACAGCTGGACCTCGTCTTCTCCGATCCCTTCTCGGCGCTCGCCAATGTGCGCGCCGGCAAGCTGCGCGCCATCGCGGTGACCGGCAAGAACCGCTCGCCCGTCCTGCCGGACGTGCCGACCTTGGCCCAGAGCGGCTTTCCCGAGTTTGATGCGGTGGGCTGGCACGGCATCCTCGCCCCGGCCGGCACGCCCGACGACATCGTCGCCAAGCTCAATGGCGCCATCGTGAAGATCCTGGCCGACCCCGAGACCAAGGCCCTGCTCGCCGCCCAGGCCACCGAAGCGGTGGGCGACACGCCGGCGCAGTTCGGCGCCTTCATCAAGGCGGAAGTGGCCAAGTGGTCGGCCATCGCCAAGGAGGCCAACATCACCGTGGAGTGAGGCGCCTCTCCGCGCCACGAGGCCCATGGACCTGCCGGCCCGCCCTCTATCTCTTTGTTTTGACGCATTTCCTTCACGCGAACCGGTTCCCACTTCGCTCGGAAATGCTCTAACAAGAGGAGAAGCGGGCCGTGCCCCGCCTCACCTGCGGGGGACGCCATGCAGCGCGTGACGGTGACGCTGGACGAAGACCTGGTGGCCGAACTCGACCGCTTCATCGAGACGCGGGGCTATCAGAACCGCTCGGAGGCGGTGCGCGACCTGGTGCGCTCCGGCCTGCGGGAGGCCACCGAACAGGCGGGCGAGAGCCAGCACAGCGTCGGCGCCCTGGTCTATCTCTATGACCACGAGGCGCGGAACATGGCCAAGCGCCTGACCGAGGCGCACCATCAGCACCATGATTTGTCCGTGTGCACCATGCACATGCATCTCGACCACGACCAATGCCTGGAAGTGGCCCTGCTGCGTGGCGCGACACCGGACCTGCGCCATTTCTCCGAGCATCTGATCGCCGAGCGCGGCGTGCGCCACGGCCGACTGGTGCTCATTCCGGCCGACCCGCCCCATCCGCACGGGCACACCCACGGCCACACGCATGGCCATGCCCATGCGCACGGGCCGGACGGTGGGGAAGGCTGAGCGCGACGGGAAAGGGGTGCGCGGGCGGTTTGTTTGCCCGCCTGTTCCGGTATAGGGTCTCGCGCGCTCGACAGCCGGAACCGGCACCTCTCGTCGCATCAAGCGGCCCGATGCGCGCGGAAACGCGGCGTCCGGGCGCGGGGCGACGACACATGAAGGAAGACAGGTCCATGCGTTTCATTGCACCCATGGCAGCACTCGTCCTGGCGGCTTCCGCGTTCGCGGCCTCGGCGCAGACGCCCGCCGCCCCGGCTCCGGCCGCGCAGGCCCCCGCCGCTCCCGCCCAGGGCAATGCGGCGCCGGCCGGCCAGGATGCGGGCATGACCGCCGCCGGCACCCCGAAGCGCCCGGAAGTCACCATCGCCCGCCCCATCGAGATGGCCATCATCCAGCAGGCCGCAGGCATGACCTTCGACGGCAAGGTGCTCACCCTCACCGGCGTGCCCCCCGTCACAGCCTTCGCGGTGGACCGGCCCGAGCGCATCGGCGGCACCATGACCACCGAGCAGTTCGTGAAGCTGTGGAACGCCACCGTCCAGGCGCTGAAGAACGATCCGCCGAACGCGGCTTTGACCGTGCTTGGCCCGACCCCCGCCCAGGTGGTGGTGGAACTGGGCACCGTGACCCAGGAAGGCACCACGCTGAAGTTCCATGCCGGCCTGCTCGACGGCGACCTGCCCGCCAGCGGCGGCCCGGTGAACATCGTCACCGCCCCCACCGTCTACCGGCCCATGGAACGCAACGCGACCTTCCTGAAGTGCTGGTGGAGCCCCTATTGGGTTCAGCGCGTCTGCCGCGCCGCCTGGTGATGCCGGCGCGCTGATCCTGGGCGCGCCTCATCCCAATACCTTCTGGACCATCGGAGCCGGATTGATCGGGGTCCGCCCCTCGCAATCCGGCCCCGCCGGTGCCATTTTGTTCTCGCATGAGAATCACTGATGCGAGACGAGAACCGTTCTTTGTCCATTCCTGCCGATCCTAAGGGCCCCCTTGCACGGGGCACCGTCGAGGCCCCCGCCCCCCGCCCTGGCGGCATTGCCGAGCGCGCGCGAGCGGGCGCGGCTCCGGCGCGGCCCTATCTGGCCGGCCTCAATCCCGAGCAGCGGGCGGCGGTGGAGACGGTGGACGGCCCGGTTCTGGTGCTGGCGGGCGCCGGCACCGGCAAGACGCGCGTTCTGACCACCCGCATCGCCCATATCCTGGCCACCGGCCGCGCCTTCCCCTCGCAGATCCTCGCCGTGACCTTCACCAACAAGGCCGCGCGCGAGATGAAGGAGCGCATCCATTCCATGGTGGGCGACGCCGTGGAGGGCATGCCCTGGCTCGGCACCTTCCATTCCATCGGCGTGCGCATCCTGCGCCGGCATTGCGAGCTGGTGGGGCTGAAAAGCAGCTTCACCATCCTCGACACCGACGACCAGATCCGCCTGCTGAAGCAATTGCTGGCCGCCGAGAGCATCGACGAGAAGCGCTGGCCGGCGCGTCTGCTGGCCGCCACCATCGACGGCTGGAAGAATCGCGGCCTCTCGCCCGAGCACGTGCCGGCGGGCGAGGGCTCCGCCTTCGCCAATGGCCGGGGCAAGAGCCTTTATGCCGCCTATCAGGCGCGGCTGAAGGCGCTTAACGCGGTGGATTTCGGCGACCTGCTCCTGGAGGGCATCCGCCTGTTCCGCGAGCATCCGGACGTGCTGGCCGATTATCACCGGCGGTTCAAATATCTGCTGGTGGACGAGTACCAGGACACCAACGTCGCCCAATATCTGTGGCTGCGCCTGCTGGCGCAGGGCTCGCGCAATGTGTGCTGCGTGGGCGATGACGACCAGTCCATCTATGGCTGGCGCGGCGCGGAAGTGGACAACATCCTGCGCTTCGAGAGCGATTTTCCCGGCGCCACCGTCATCCGCCTGGAGCGCAATTACCGCTCCACGGGCCATATTCTCGGCGCCGCCGCCCATGTGATCGCCAACAATGAGGGCCGGCTCGGCAAGACGCTCTTCTCCGAAGGAGAGATGGGCGAGAAGGTGGCGGTGACCGGCGCCTGGGATTCGGGCGAGGAAGCCCGCGCCATCGGCGACGAGATCGAGGCGCTCAGCCGCGCCGGCCATCCCCTCTCCCAGGTGGCCATCCTGGTGCGCGCCTCCTTCCAGATGCGCGAGTTCGAGGATCGCTTCGTCACGCTCGGCCTGCCCTATCGCGTCATTGGGGGCCCGCGCTTCTATGAGCGCGCGGAAATCCGCGATGCGCTGGCCTATCTGCGCTGCGTGCTCTCCGCCGCCGACGACCTCGCCTTCGAGCGAATCGTGAACGTGCCCAAGCGCGGCATCGGGGATGCCACCGTCAAGCAGATCCACGATGTCGCCCGCGCCGCCGCAGTGCCCCTGCAGGACGCCGCCCGGGTGCTGACCGAGAGCGAGGAATTGAAGCCCAAGGTGCGCGGCACCTTGCGCGGCCTCCTCCAATCCTTCGACCGCTGGCGCGAGCAGGCCCGCGCCTTGCCGCACACCGAACTGGCCGAGATCGTCCTCGACGAGAGCGGCTATACGGAGATGTGGCAGAAGGACCGCTCCGCCGAGGCGGCGGGACGGCTGGAAAACCTCAAAGAACTGATCCGCTCCATGGAGGGGTTCGAGAATCTCCAGGGCTTCCTGGAGCACATCTCCCTCGTCATGGACGTGGACAATGGCGCCGGCGAGGACGCCGTGCAGGTGATGACGCTGCATTCCGCCAAGGGGCTGGAATTCGACACCGTCTTCCTGCCCGGCTGGGAAGAGGGCCTCTTCCCCCACCAGCGGGCGCTGGACGAGCAGGGCAAGGCGGGCCTCGAGGAAGAGCGGCGCCTGGCCTATGTGGGCCTCACCCGGGCGCGGGCGAGCGCGCGGGTCTATTTCGCCTCCAACCGGCGCATTCACGGCATGTGGAATTCCACCGTGCCCAGCCGTTTCCTGGACGAACTGCCCGACGCCCATGTGGAAGTGCAGGAATCGCGCGGCGGCTTCGGCTGGGGCGGCTCCTCCTATGGCCAGAGCCGGTTTGATCGCGCGGCCACCGTGGAGCCCTTCTCCTCCTCCACCTATTCCACCCCCGGCTGGGGCCGCGCCCAGGCGGCGCGGGGCTCCGGCGGCGGGTCAGGCTTTTCCGAACGGGGGTCCAGCTATGGCCGCACCGGTGGATCGCGCGGCACGGTGATCGAGGGGGCGCTGGTGGCCTCCTCCACCGGCGTCGAATCCGCGTTCAAGCTGGGCGAGCGGGTGTTCCACATTAAGTTCGGCTACGGCACCGTGCGCGAGGTGGACGGCAACAAGCTCACCGTCGACTTCGAGAAGGCCGGCGAGAAGCGCGTATTGGACAGCTTCCTCGACAAGCCCTGAGCGCGGCTTGAGCGGCACGCTGAGGCCGTTCGGGCCGACCTTTGGCCCTGGCATCCGGCGCGATCGAATGTGTTATCGTATCACAAGTTGCTTACAACCCTTCGCAGGTGCGTAAGCAGGTGGTATCAGGGAAGGTGTCAGGCTCGAACCGGCCCGTCTGCTCCACCCCCGCGAGGCCATGAGCGCCATCAATCCCCTCCTCATCGCAGTGGAAATGCTGGTCTATCTGGGGACCATGCTGGGCCTGTTCAGGATCCGCCGCATCGTCGGGCTGGGCGCCCTCTTCACCGCCATCGGGGTGGTGCATGTGATGGCTGTCTATCTCAGCCTCACCTTCTACATGGCGCTGCCGCTGGGCCTAGCCTTCGCGCCGAGCGGCATCATTCTTTATTCCGGGCTGCTGAGCATCCTGCTGCTGGTCTATCTGCGCGAGGGCGAGGCGGCCGCCTGGCAGCCGGTCTATGGCCTTCTGTTCGGCTGCTTCCTGCTCGCCATCTTGCTGGGCCTCCTGGGGCTGGAGCGGGGGCGCGTGCAGACCCCCTACATGGCGGACCTGCCGCGCCTCGGCCAGGCGATGATCCTCAATCTGTGGAGCGCGCTGATCATCTTCCTCAGCGCGGTGCTCATCTTCCCCCTGCTCGATGTCCTGCTGCGCCGCCTGGGCCAGAAGCTCTGGCTGTCCCTGTGGCTCACCTTGTTCCTGGTCGGCACCCTCGCCCAGATCCTCTTCTTTCCCGCCCTCCAAGCGGGCTTTGAACTGCCGATCAGGGTCGCGCTCGACAATTGGATCGCCTCGGCCTTTCTCACCGCCCTTTATGCCGGCGTGATCGTGGGCTTCCTGAAACATGTGGAAGGCGTGCCCGTGCATGAGGGACGGCTCGCCATCCGCAGCGCCGATCTCAGCCCGAGGGTGGACCCGCTGACCGGGGCCATCGATGATTCCCGCTTCGAGGGCCTTGCCCGGAACCTGCTCGACGTGGCCGCCGCCGCCGCGCGCCCGGTGAGCCTCATCCAGATGGACGTGCAGAGCGCCCGGGAGGCGCGCGAGCGCGCCGACGCCACCTCCGCCGACGCCTTCCTGCTGCAGGTGGCCCGCACGGTCGCGGGCAGCCTGCGGGTGGCGGACCTCCTGATCCGGCGGCAAGGAGACACACTGCTGGTGATTGCCCCCGGCGTGCCCCACCATGCGGCCCTGCAGGTCGCCACCATGTTGCGCGACCGCACGCTGGCCGCTGCTTATGATCAGGGAACCGGCGAAATCACCCTCGCCATCGGCGTCGCCACCGCCCCCGCGGACGGAGAAACGCCCGCTGCCCTCTTGTCCGCAGCCGACCAGCGGGTCTATGCCGCCAAGGTCGCCGGCCTCAATCGGGTCGTCGGCGCATCCGACGCCTGACCAAGGCCCCGCATCACAGACGAGAGTTCCATGCTCGAAGGCCTCCTGCCCTCCGACGCCACCCACTTCATGCACCTCACCGCCCCGGAGGCCGAGGCGCGCCGCGTCGCGGATCTGCTGGCGGAAAGTTTCGATCCGGCCGAGGTGGCGGTGGCCAATTTCGAGCAGCCGGACGGGCTGTGGGCGGTGGAGGTCTATGCCGGGTCTGCCTTCGATCCCGACATCCTGCGGGAACTGGTGGTGGTGGCCGGCGGCGAGGCGCTCGCCGCGACCCTCACCTTCGGCGAATTGCAGGAGAAGGACTGGGTCGCTGCCTCGCTGGAGGGGCTGGCGCCGGTGAAGGTGGGCGTGTTCCACGTCCATGGCTCCCATGACCGGAACCGGGTGCCGCCCAACGGCATCGGCATTGAGATCGAGGCGGCGCTGGCTTTCGGCACGGGCCATCACGGCACCACGCAAGGCTGCATGCACGCCATCATGGATGCGGCGAAGGCGGGGGACGGCACGGGCTGGCCGCGCCGCATCCTGGATGTGGGGACGGGAACCGGCGTGCTGGCCATCGCCGCCGCGCGCAAGTTCCGCCGTCCGGTCATGGCCGGGGATCTGGATGGGGTGGCGGTGCGCACGGCCCGCGAAAACGCCCGCGCCAACAAAGCGGCGCCCTTCGTGCGGGCGGTGCTGGCAGCGGGGGTGGATGCGGGGGAGATCCGGGCGGACGGGCCCTATGACCTCATCCTCGCCAATATCCTCTTGCCGCCGCTGAAGCGGCTCGCCAGGCCCATTCGCCCGCTTCTGGCGCCGGGCGGCCGGCTGGTCCTGTCGGGTCTGCTGCCGTCCCACGCCAATGCGGCGCTGGCCGCCTATCGGGCGCAGGGTCTCAAATTGGTGCGCCGCCGCGACATTGACGGCTGGACAACGCTCACCCTGGCGGATTCGGGGGCAGGCGCCGTGCCGGTGGCGCGGCGCTGGTGGCGATGAGCCGCAGGTCGCGCCAGAGGTCGGGCGACACATAGCGCAGGGTACAAAGCGCCGCTGACGCCGGCGCCTGGCCGTGGGTCCGGCGCACGCTTGCCCCAGTGGGCAGCAGCCGCGTCAGGACCGGAGCGCCGGGGTCACGCGCGGGAGGGCCGCGCGCATCTCTTCACCGTGTGCGTTCACGCGGAACGCGCACGTCCCGCCGTCACTTGCGCGGGTCGAAGCCCGTGCGCTGGATGTAGAAAGCCAGTTCGCGCTCGGCCTGCGCCATGCGGGCGGCGACGATCGCGTCATAGATGCGGCGCAGCAGCGGCTGGCGCGCGGTGTCGGACTTCTTGTTCAGACCCTTTACGGAAGGAAGCGCAACGACGCTCATGACCGTATCTCCTCATGCCGGACCGCCCTTGCGATCCGTGTTGCAATGCAAGATATGGCCGTTTGCAGCGCAATAGAAGAGATAGGTCAGCATAGCTGTCCTGACGCGCCATGCAGGACTCACATGCGTCGCTGCCCGCGGTCAGGCTTCAGGTAGGCAAACGAAAGGACGCCAAGGGCGAACGACAGGGGCCGGGCGCCAGTGGCTGGCACCGGTGTCGGGCGGGACGTGTCCCGCAAGGCTTCAGCTGGGACGCCCTGTCAGCTGCGGGGGAAAATCTCCACCCGCCGGCCGAGATCGTCCGGCTCCGGCAAGGCGCCATGCACGGCCTTCATCCCGGCGACACGCTCCAGCATGGCGTCGGGAATGGGCAGTTCGCAGCGCAGGTCCGCATCCACATGGGACAGGATCTGCTCCGACGTGGCGCACAACCACCCTTCGGCCCCATGGTGCAGGCTCAGATAGACGTGGATATGCACGTTGTCATAGTCGATGAGCCGCACGGTGACCCGCACCGGCGTGTCGCCGGGAAGGTCCTGCAGGTAGCGCACATGCGCTTCGCTGGCGATGAAGATCGCCCCTTCCCCGTCCGCCACTTCGTTCTCGCGGCGCGCCATGCCGTCCTGGCCGAGCAGACGCAGGGCCTCATTCAGCCCGCGCTCGAACAATACATTGAAATAGGACGGCTTCACGAGACCGTTGGGGCCGATCCACGCGCCGTCGATCGTCATCATCGACGACACGAAAGGGGCAAAGAACACAGGTTCGAAGTCGATCCGGTTCCGCATGGAAATCCCCGTCATTGCTGGTGAATGCACGGTGAAGACGCAGTGTGACGCGTCTTGAAACATTGGTCACTTCCGAAGTGGCGCAAAAATGTCGCCGCTGCGGAATAACCGTGCAGCTCAAGGCCCTTTTGTCGCCCCACTTTGGGCCTTTGCCCGGCGCGCCGGGATGGCTAATCTGCGCCGCGCGCCGCGCGTGGACTGAGAGTCTTAAAGGATTTTTAAATGGTTGCCGTCGCCGCCCAGGTAGAGCCCGCCTCCGCGTCCCAATTCGCCGCCGGGCTTGAAGCACTCGCGGCCGCGCTTGGTAACAAAGTTGTGATGTCGCAAGCTGTGCGGGAGCAACACGCCAATATCACCACGTATTTGCCCAATGAGCCGGCAAATGCGGTGGTCTTCGCCGAGTGCACAGAGGATGTGCAGGCCATCGTGCGCATCTGTGCGGCCCATGCCATGCCGGTCATCGCCTGGGGCGCCGGCACGTCGCTGGAGGGGCAGGTGAATGCGCCGCGCGGTGGCGTCTGCATCGACATGTCCCGCATGAACCGCATCCTCGCCGTGCACCCCGAGGATCTCGATTGCGTCATCGAGCCCGGCGTCACCCGCAAGCGGCTGAACGAGGAATTGCGCGACCAGGGGGTCTTCTTCCCCATCGATCCGGGCGCCGACGCCTCGCTGGGCGGCATGGTCTCCACCCGCGCGTCGGGCACCAATGCGGTGCGCTACGGCACCATGAAGGACAATGTGCTCTCCCTGAAGGTGGTGCTGGCCAATGGCGAGGTCATCACCACCGCCCGCCGGGCCAAGAAATCCTCCGCCGGCTATGACCTCACCCGCCTGTTCGTGGGGGCGGAGGGCACGCTCGGCATCATCACCGAAATCACGCTGCGCCTTTACGGCATCCCGGAAGCCATCACCGCGGGGGTCTGCCCCTTCCCGACCATCGAGGATGCCTGCAACGCGGTGATCGCCACCATCCAGTCCGGCATTCCGGTGGCCCGCATCGAGCTTCTGGACGAGATGCAGGTGCGGGCCTCCAACGCCTATGCCAAGCTCGATCTGCCCGAGACGCCCCATCTGTTCCTGGAATTCCATGGCACGGAAGCTGGCGCCGCCGAGCAGGCGCACCGCTTCGGCGACATTGCGGCGGAATTTTCCGGCGGCCCCTTCTCCTGGGCGGCCAAGCCCGAGGACCGCACCAAGCTCTGGCAGGCCCGCCACGATGCCTATTGGTCCGTCCTGCCCCTGCGCCCCGGCGCCAAGGCGGTGGCCACCGACGTGTGCGTGCCCATTTCCCGCCTCGCCGAATGCGTCATGGAGACCAAGCGCGACATCGTGGAGATGGGCCTCATCGCCCCCATTGTCGGCCATGTGGGCGACGGCAATTTCCACACCACCTTGATGGTGGACGTGACCGACCCGGCGGACCTCGCCAAGGCCAAGCTCTTCATGGCGCGCCTGGTGGACCGGGCGCTGGCCATGGAAGGCACCTGCACCGGCGAACACGGTGTGGGCCAGGGCAAGATGAAGTATCTTCCCGTGGAGCACGGGGAAGCCACCCTCGACGCCATGCGGGCCATCAAGCGGGCGCTTGACCCGCAGGACATCATGAATCCCGGCAAGATCGTCGCCCTCTGACGGCGGGGACGGCAGAGAGAAAGCGAGGGAGCGCAAGCACGGGGAGACGTAACCCGCCGCCCCGGAACAGGAGCGGCACCCGAGGGCGCGATGCCATCGCCTCGCATCGAGGCGGGCTGAAAACCGCGCTCTCTTTCCTTGGACGACCGAAACACCGCGCACATTGGATCGCCTTGCGATTTAATGGGGCCGGAACCGTCTCTCGCGAGGACCACATTGCAGGGCATCCTCATCACGCTGGCAACGGCGGTCATTGTCGCCATCGTCGCGGCCTTCGCGGCCCCCCTGGTGGTGGACTGGAACGCATGGCGCGCCACCTTCGAGAGCGAGGCCAGCCGCACCCTCGGCGCGCCGGTGCTCATTCGGGGCAAGATTGACGCGGACCTGCTGCCCGTGCCGCGCGTGGTCCTGCGCAACGTCTCGGTGGGCGCCGATGCCATCTCCACCGGCGGCACCATTGCCGAGGTGCGGGCCGACTTCTCCCTGGGCGCCCTCATGCGCGGGACGTTCGAGGCGGGGACCGTGCGGCTGGTCCGTCCTCAATTGCGCGTGGTGATGGACAGCGCCGGCCGCGTGGCGCTGCCCACCGGGGCCGGCACGCCCACGGGCCTCGCGGTCAGCCAGCTCACCGTGGAGGACGGCAGCCTCGACCTTCTCGACCGGGGCGCCGACCGCACCCTCCGCCTCACCGATGTGGACGTGAAGGGCGAGGCGCGCAGCCTCACCGGACCGTTCCGGCTGGAAGGCGAGGTGGAGACCGGCGGACGGCGTTATGGCCTGCGCTTCAATCTCGGCAAGGCGGGCGCGGAGCCCGCCCGCCTGCGCCTCATCGCCGACGACCGCACCCGCCCCCTCACCCTCGACCTCGACGGCAATTTCCGGCTCGACCAGGGGACCCCGCGCTATGACGGGCGCGCCTCCCTCGCCCGCAAGCCCTCCGCCGGCGGCGGCGACGGCTGGCGGCTCGCCGGCAACCTGCGCGCCAGCCCCGAGGCGCTGGTGGCGGAGAGCCTCGATTTGACGCTGGGCGACGAGGCCCGTCCGGTTCAGCTGAACGGCTCGGCGCGCCTTTCCCTGGGCCGGGCCATGGGGCTCGACGCGGTGCTGAACGCCCGCACCCTCGATGCCGACCTGCTCATGCCCCGCACCGGCACGGCGAGCCGCAGCCCGGCCGAGACCGTGGCCGACCTGTCCGGTGCCTTCGGGGCGCTGGAGCCCACCGACTTTCCCGTGCGCGTCGGCATCGGCGTCGACCAATTGACCGTGGGCGGCACCGTGGTCCGCGATGCGCGCCTGGACCTGAGCGCCGACGGCGCCGCCTGGCGCATCGACACGGCGGAAGCCAAGCTGCCGGGCCAGACCGTGGTCCGCCTCGCCGGCACGCCCGCCGCCGCACGCGCCGGTTCGAGCTTCCTGGGCGACCTGACCTTCACCTCGGAGGATCCCGTCGCCCTGCTGCGCTGGGCCGCTCCCCGCGCGCCCAACGACTATGTGGCCGCCTTGCGCGGCCCCGTGCGCCTGTCCGGCCGCATCAATGCCACCGAGACGGGCGCGTCCATCGCCAATCTCTCCCTGATGCTGGGGACATCTCGCGCCACCGGATCCGCCGCCTATTCCATCGGCACGCCGACGCGGCTCGACGTGGCGCTGGCGCTGGATGGGTTCGACCTGGACCCGATTCTCGCCGCCACCCGGCTGACGCTGGCCTCAGACATCCCCTTCGCCGGCGACATCGCCATCACCGGCCGCAACCTCGTCCTGTCCGGCCTGCCCTTGGGCACCCTGGCGGTGTCCGCCAGCGGACGGGATGGGGCCTGGACACTCTCCCGCCTCCAGCTGGACGACCTCGCCGGCCTGCGCCTCGACGGCAAGGGCCAGTTCGCCCGCCTGGTGGAACCGGTGGCGGGACGTGTGGACGTATCCGTCTCCGGCGCCCGCGCCGACGGCCTGGTGCCCGTCACCCGCATCGTCTCGGGCCCGGAGGCGGCGGACATCATCCAGCGCCTGCTGCCCGTGGCGGCGCCGGTCAAGCTCAATGCCTATGCGGAATGGGCCGATGGTGGTCAGCGCACCTTGCGGGCGGAGGGGCAACTCGGCCAGGTCGCAGGCCTTTTGGCCGTGCGCCGGTCCGCCCACGGCGCGCCGGAAAGCGCCGATCTCTCGCTCACCGCCACCGACGGCGCCCGCGTGCTCGACGCCATCGGCCTTGGCGGGCTGAAGCCAGGCCAGGGCGCGGGGCGCCTCGATCTGTCCGTGCGCGGCGCCGAGACCGGCGGCAGCACGCTGGAGGGCCGCCTCGCTTTGGGCGAAGCGCTGCTGGAAGGCCAGGGCCGGCTCGCCCGCGACGAGGCCGATAGCCTTCAGCCGAACCTGTCGCTGCGCCTCTCCAATGGCGACCTGTCGCGCATCTTCGCCGTTGCCGGCACCGAGGCCGGCCCGCTGCCCGCCGCCCTCGCCTTCACCTTGACCCGGCCCGAAGGCCGCTGGCAGCTGGATGGCCTTACAGGCACTGTGGCCGGCGCGCCGGTGGCCGGAGCCGTGGGCATCGAGCCCGGCCCGGTGCCCCGTCTCACCGGCCGGCTGGAGCTGGACGAGGTGTCGGTGCCGCGCCTCATCGGCGTGTGGGGGGCCCGCAGCGTCGGGCCAGATGCGGGCAATGGCCCCTGGTCCGCCGCCCGCTTCACGCAAGGCACAGGGCCGGGGCTTGCCGCCGACCTCGAACTGCGCGCCAAGCGCCTTGCGGTGTCCGACAGCTATCGCCTCGCCGAAGGCAGCCTGCGGGTGGTCTCCACGGGGCCGAGCCTGGAGGTGCGCGACCTCTCCGGCCGCCTCGGTGGCGGGCAGGTCTCCGGCACGCTGACCCTGAGGCGCCGGCCCGACACGGTGGCGGCGGATGGACACCTGACGCTGGACAATGTGGATTCCGCCGCGATCCTGCTGCCCCTCTCCCCCCAGCCGCGCAATCCGCCGGGCGGAAAGGTGAGCCTCGTAGTGGATCTGCTGGGCACCGGCCGCACGCCGCTCCAACTGGTGCAGAGCCTGGTGGGCCAGGGCACGGCCACGCTCACGGACCTGGAAATTCCCTCCGCCGACCCCACCGCCATCGAGGCGGTGCTCGCCGCCACCACCATGGGCCCGCCCCCCGACGAGCGGCGCACGGCCCAGTTCCTGGACCGGGCCATGGCGCGCGGGCCGCTCCGGCTGAAAAGCGTGGAAACCACGCTGGGTGTGGTGAACGGCGTGGTGCGCGCCTCGCCCGCCCGCACCCAGGCCGCGGGCCTGCGGGCGACCTTGTCCGGCAATCTGGATCTGGCGCGCCTCACCTTGGACGCGACTTTGGACATGGAATCCCTGGAGACGGCAGGCGCCGCCCCCGGCGGCACCATCACCTGGCGCGGGCCGCTGGCCACCCCCGATCGGCAAGTGACGGCCGCGCCGCTGACCGCCGTCATCGCCATGCGCGCCATCGAGCGGGAAACCAAGCGCCTGGAAGAGCGGCAATCCATCGGCGCCGAGCCGCCCCAGCAAGCCGCCCCGTCGCAGGTACCCGCCCAGACCCCACCGCCGGCGGCAAGCCCCGCCATCCAGAGCGCGCCGCTGCGTCCCATCCCCCAGGCGGCCCCCGCCACGCCGGCCCCGGTTGTCCCTGCGGCACCCGCCGTCTCGGCACCGGTCACACCCGCGCCGTCGAGCGCGTCCCCCCTCTCGGCGCCGAGCGCCGGGGTCTCAACCGGGGACGCGCCGAATGGCGCGCCCATGCAGCCGAGCGAACCGGCTCCGCAGCCTGCCCCGCCCACCCAGGCCAATGCGCCTGCCGGCAGCTCGGCCAATGCGCCCGCCACCCAGCCGCGCCAGAGCGCGCCCCGCCAGGCGGAAGGGCGCTCCAGCGCCCCGCCTCTGCCGCCGCCAGTGGATATTGGGCCGGGAAGCCGCTCACAGCCCACGCGCCCGAGCCAGAGCCAGAGCCAGACCGACACGAGCCGCCTGCCACCGCCATCCGGCTGGGGCATCATCCTGCGGCCGCCGGGGCTGCTGCCGGGCGAATGACCATGTACCGCGCGCGGCGGCGCGGCCTAAAATCAGATGGCGCGGGCGGTCCGCCGCATGCGCTCTTGGCGCCCGCTTAGATCGCTTCAGCGTTTCATGGAGACACTGAATCGATCTAACTTTTTATTTTATCGCGTTTTCGTCACGCGAACCGGTTCCCGTTTCGCTCGGAAATGCTCCAGCGCCGGATCCCATCAGACGGCATCGACCCGCGATCCCCTCTGGTGGGTGAAACCTGCTCTTTGCAAAGTGAGAGAAAGCGGGACGCGCGGATGCCGTCGCGCCAGGGGTCGGGCCCTCAGAACAGCTTGAGGCCCGGCGGAATGGGCATCCCGCCGGTCACAGACTGCATCTTCTCCTGCATCACGCGCTCGGACTTGGCGCGCGCATCGGAGAGGGCAGCGACGATCAGGTCTTCCAGGATCTCGCCTTCGTCGGCCTTCAGGAGGCTCGGATCGATGCGCACGGCCTTGGTCTCGCCCTTGGCAGTGACACGCACCTGCACCAGCCCGCCGCCGGAAGAGCCTTCCACCTCGATGGTCTCCAGCTCCTGCTGCATCTGCTGCACGCGCTCCTGAAGCTCTTTCGCCTGCTTCATGATGCCCATCAGGTCGCGCATGGTCGGAGTCCTCTGCTGGTGATTTGCGTCTCAGATAGTGGCGTCGGGCGGAAAGGAAAAGCCCGTCCCCGGCATGCCGCAGGCCGCCTGCCCTCAGAATTCGATCTCGTCGTCCGGCCCGGGACCGAACCAGGCATCCTCTTCCAGCACGGGCGCGAGGACCTCTTCCGGCGGCTCGTCGTCGCGTGTGCGCACGTCCACGATCTGCGCGCCGGGAAAGCGGGCGAGCACCGCCGCCACCAGCGGATCGGCCCGCAGGCCGTCCTCCCGCTCATTGCGGGCGAGGGCCGCCACCTCGGCGAGCGTCGGCTCGCCTTCCCGGTTGGAGAGGGAGACGAGCCAGCGCCGGCCGGTCCACTCCGACAGCTTGCGGGACAGTTCCTGCACCAGAGAGCCGCTGGCGCCGGGCACCAGGGAGAATTCGATGCGCCCGTCCTCGAAATGGACGAGGCGCGCCTGGGTCTCCAGGGCATGCTTCAAGAGGAGGTCACGCTTGGAAACGGCGAGGTTCACCACATCCTGGAGCGAGCCGAGGCGCGGGCCTTCCGCTTCCACCGGCTGGGCGCCCGCGAAAGCGCGCGGCGCGCTGACGGGCTGGGGCGCCTCGGAGCGGGCGGCAATGGCGAGGCGCCCCCCGCCGCCAGACGCCGCCATGGCACTGGCGCCGCCGCCGGAGGGCATTCCCCCTCCGCCACCCCCGCCGGAAGCCGCGCCGCCCGACTGCGCCATCTCCCGCATGCGCCGCAAGGCATCATCCGGCGTGGGCAGGTCGGCGGCATAGGCCAGGCGCACCAGCGCCATTTCCGCCGCCTGGGCCGGCTTGTTGGCGGCCTGCACCTCGGCAATGGCCTTGGAGAGCATCTGCCAGGCCCGCGCCAGCACGCGCATGGAGAGGGCAGACGCCATCTCGGAGCCGCGCACCCGCTCGGCTTCCACCAGGGCCGCGTCGGAGGCGGTCTCCGGCACCACCTTCAGGCGGGTGACCAGATGGGTGAATTCGGCAAGGTCGGTGAGGATCACGGCCGGGTCGGCGCCGGCATCATATTGGTCGCGGAACTCGGCCAAGGCGCGGGCGATGTCGCCCTTCATGAGCGCCTCGAACAAATCGATCACACGCGCCCGGTCGGCAAGGCCCAGCAGCCGGCGCACTTCCTCGCCGCTCACCTTGCCGCCGCCATGGGCGATGGCCTGGTCCAGCAGGGAGAGCGAATCGCGCACAGAGCCTTCCGCCGCGCGGGCGACGGTGGACAGCGCCTCGGCCTCCACCTCCACGCCTTCCTTGGCGCAGATGCGCGACAGGTGCGCCGCCAGCACGCCCGCATCCACCCGCCGCAAATCGAAGCGCTGGCAGCGGGAGAGCACGGTCACCGGCACTTTGCGGATTTCGGTGGTGGCGAACACGAACTTCACATGCTCCGGCGGCTCCTCCAGCGTCTTGAGCAGGCCGTTGAAGGCCGCCGTGGAGAGCATGTGCACTTCGTCGATGATGTAGACCTTGTAGCGCGCCATCACCGGGCGGTAGCGGGCGCCCTCGATGATCTCGCGGATGTCGTTGATGGAGGTATTGGACGCGGCGTCCATCTCCAGCACGTCCACATGGCGGGACTCGATGATGTCCTTGCAGTGCTTGCCCATCACCGAGAGGTCAAGCGTCGGCCCGCCGCCGCCCGACATGGGCTCGTAATTCAACGCACGGGCGAGGATGCGGGCGGTGGTGGTCTTTCCCACCCCGCGCACGCCGGTCAGGATATAGGCCTGGGCGATGCGGCCGGAGGCGAAGGCGTTGGAGAGCGTCCGGACCATGGCCTCCTGGCCGATGAGGTCGTCGAACGTCTGCGGCCGGTATTTGCGCGCCAGCACGCGATAGGGCGCCGGCGCCGCGCCAGCGCTGGCCGCCGGTGCGGCGGGCGCGCCGAGGTCGAAGCCGAGGGAGGGTTCATCCGCCGCCGGCGGGGTGGGGTCCTGGTGGTCCGCGCTCATGGGGCCTTCATAGCATCCCGCCCGGTGGATGCGTCAGGCCAGGACGGCCTTGCCCGCAAGAAATCCGGGCGCGGGGCTCATTTGGGCGACTTGAACAGGTCGGCGCCCTCCACCCGCACGCAGACATAGCGCCGATAGCCGTCCTTGAACTGCTGGAGCGGCTCGCCTTCCAGGCGGCCGGGCACGGAGGCGGCGATGCCGGCCTTGCACTTGTCCTCTGTGGAATAGATGCCGGCCTGGGTGACCACATGGGTCTCCGGTCCCGACAAAGCGTGCAGCAGAATCACGGCGACGGCCCACATGCGCAAACTCCTGCCATTTGAGGCGCTTCCCGCAAGCGAAGGGATCGCCTTCGCTGGGAACGCCGGGGCGGGATATTGCGGGGGAGTGCGCCGAAAGAAGGGCGCACCGGAGGCGCCGATCGGAGGGCATAAGGGTGGGAGGCTGGACAGAGACCCGAGACCGGGCTCGTTGGGGCTGCTTCCTTCCGGACCTGACCCGGTTGGCGAGTGGCTCGTCCACCGCCAACCTCCCGTGCCCTATATCGTGGCAAAGGATCGGTTTGGCAAGCACCCGAGGTGCACACCCCTCCGGAGGGCTTGCGCGGAGGCTGTGCATAAGCTCCTGTCCGCGTCCCGATTTTCGCGAAGGCCGACCTGACATGACCCTCCCGTTCCAGCTCGATCCGCGCCTTGAAGCGGACGGCCCCGCCCTCGGCGACCTCCCGCTTTGCCATGTGCGGCTGGTGGACGATGCCCGCTTCTTCTGGATCGTGCTGGTGCCCCGCCGGGCGGGTTGCGTGGAGCTTTTCGACCTTACCGCCGCCGATCGGGCGGTGCTGGTGGAAGAAATCGCCGCCGCCGGCGCCGCCCTGAAAACGGTCAGCAGCTGCGCCAAGCTGAATGTGGCGGCGCTGGGCAACATGGTGCCGCAGCTTCATGTGCACATTGTCGGCCGCACGCCCGGCGATGCCGCCTGGCCGGGCCCCGTCTTCGGCGTCGGCACGCGGGAGCCTCTGGGCAACGCACGCGCCGCCCGCGCCGACGGGGTGCGGGCGGCGCTGGGGCTTTAGGGCCCGGTTAAAGGTCTCTTTTCAGACGGAAGGAGAGCGAGCGACCTTCGCACGCCCTTGCAAACGGAGTTGCACACGCCCTTGGCGCTCCCGCTCATTGCTGTCATGGCCGGGCTTGTCCCGGCCATCCACGGGGCTCCGCAAGGACAGGCTTAAGGGGGAGCCGTGGATGCCCGGGACGAGCCCGGGCATGACGTCGCAAGTGAAACGAACGCGCCATGCGCAACTGGCTCCGCCCGAACGCTCAGGCGGCGAAGACGGTGGCTGCGTCGTTCAGCACCGCCCCGCCGGAAACCACCGCCTGCTCCAGGCCCGAGGCTTCCACCGCGAGATTCTCGGCGAAGAAGCGGGCGATGGCGATGCGGGCCGCCTGGCGCGGGTCGGTATCGCCGCCGGCCGCCTCCGCATGGGCCGCTAGCGCAATGCGGGCGAGATAGGCGCCCCCCGTCGCACGGGCGAACAGGGCCAGATAGGGCGTCGCGCCCGCCAGCACCTTCACCTGCTCATTATCGGCCAGCCAGTCCAGCATCACGCGGGTGGCGCGGGCGAAGGCCTCGGTGGCCTCGGCGAGCTTTTCGCCGGTGCGGCCGAATTCGGGCGCGTTGAGCGCATGGACCGCGCGGGCGGTGTCGCGGCAATCGGCGATCAGGGCTTCCACCACGTCGCCATTGCCCTGGCTGATCTTGCGGGTGACGAGGTCGATGGCCTGGATGCCGTTGGTGCCCTCATAGATGGCGAAGATGCGGGCATCGCGCAGGTGCTGGGCGGCGCCCGTCTCCTCGATATAGCCCATGCCGCCATGCACCTGGATGCCGATGGAGGCGACCTTGATGCCCGCATCGGTGGCGAACGCCTTGGCCACGGGGGTGAGCAGGCTCGCCTCCGCGAGCGCCGCGGCCTTGGCGACCGGGTCCGCCAAGCGATGGGCGCGGTCGAGGGCGTCGGCCGTCTTCAGGCAGAGCGTGCGGGCGGCATCGGTCTCGGCGCGCATGGTGAGCAGCATGCGCTGCACGTCGGGATGGGCGATGATGGGGCTCATCTCGCCCCCCGAGGCGCCGGGCGCCTTGCCCTGGCGGCGGTCCTGCGCGAAGGCGACGGCGCGCTGGGTGGCGCGCTCGGCCACCGCGACGCCCTGGACGGCCACCGCGAGGCGGGCATTGTTCATCATGGTGAACATGCAGGCGAGGCCGCGATTTTCCTCGCCCACCAGATAGCCCACCGCCCCCTCGCCCGAATCGCCGAAGCTCATGGTGCAGGTGGGCGAGCCGTGGAGGCCCATCTTGTGCTCCAGGCCCACGGCCTTGACGTCATTGCGGGCGCCGAGGCTGCCATCGGCATTCACCAGGAACTTGGGCACCACGAACAGCGAGATGCCGCGCGTGCCGGCGGGCGCGTCAGGCAGGCGGGCCAGCACCAGGTGGACGATGTTCTCGGCGATGTCGTGCTCGCCATAGGAAATGAAGATCTTGGTGCCGAAGATGCGGTAGGTGCCGTCCTCCCGGCGCTCGGCGCGGGTGCGCAGCGCGGCAAGGTCGGAGCCCGCCTGCGGCTCGGTGAGGTTCATGGTGCCGGTCCAGGTGCCCGAGACCAGATTGTGGAGATAGGTGTCCTGCAGCGCCTTCGAGCCATGGGCGGTGAGCGCCTCGATGGCGCCCATGGTCAGCACCGGGCCGATGCCGAAAGCGGGCGAGGCGCTGTTCCAGAATTCCACCAGAGCCGTGGTCACCGAGGTGGGCAGATGCTGGCCGCCAAAGGCTTCCTCCGCCGCCACCGCGTTCCAACCGGCCTCGGACCAGGCCTTATAGGTCTCGCGCCAGCCGGGGGCGGTGGTGACCACGCCGTCCTTCAGCACGTTTCCGGTCTTGTCGCCCACGCGGTCGAGGGGCTCGATCTCCTGCGCCGCGAACTTGCCGGCCTCTTCCAGCACGCTGTCCACCAGGTCGAAGGACAGGTCCACGACACCCTCGTCCATCAGCTTGGGCAGGGAGGTGCAGTGCTTCAGGAAGAAAGCCACATCTTCCACTGGCGCACGATAGGGCATGGGACGGCCTCCGCTTCTCGTTACGGCGCCCGGGTCCGCGCCTCATTGACCTTGACCCGTCTTCGGCCCTAGAGCGTGACGCTTCGGGCGGGCGACAATTCGGAACGAGCTACGGCTTTCGTCAAGACCCGGACAGACAGGCTTTCGTCGCATATGACCTTCGCCAGGGGCATGCCCCCCGCCACTTCCCGCCGCCGCGGCGCGGCGAAAGGCAGCCACCCATGGCTCCGCTGAGCAAGCCCCCCGCCCTTCCGGAACGGCAGACGCTGCGTCTTGATGCCCGCGAAGACGGACAGATCGCGCGGGCCGGCGCGCTCCTCCGCGCCGCCGGCGTCGTCGCCTTTCCCACCGAGACGGTCTATGGGCTCGGTGCCGATGCGGGCAATCCGCGCGCGGTGGCCGGGGTCTATGCGGCGAAAGGGCGCCCCAGCTTCAACCCGCTCATCGCCCATGTGCCGGATGCAGAGGCCGCCGCCCGGCTCGGCGCCTTCTCGCCGGCGGCCGAGCGGCTCGCCGCCGCCTTCTGGCCGGGGCCGCTCACCCTCGTCCTGCCCTGCATCGACACCGAGGCCATGTGCGACCTCGCCCGCGCGGGCCTGCCCTCGCTGGCGGTGCGGGTGCCCGCCCATCCCGTGGCCCAGGCCTTCCTGAAGGAGGCCGGCTGCCCAGTGGTGGGGCCGAGCGCCAACCGCTCCGGCCATGTCTCGCCCACGGACGCGGACCATGTGGCGGAGGACCTGAACGGGCGGATCGACGCCATTCTTGATGCCGGGGCGACGCAAGTGGGGGTGGAATCCACCATCGTCTCGTGCCTGGAGGCCGTGCCCACCTTGCTGCGGCCCGGCGGTCTCTCGCGGGAGAAGATCGAGGCGGTGCTCGGCCATGGGCTGCTGGATGCCCCGCACCTCGACGCAGGCCGCCCCTCCGCGCCGGGGCGGCTTGCCTCCCATTACGCCCCCCGCGCAGCCGTGCGGCTGGCGGCGAAGCATGTGGCGCCCGGCGAGGCGCTTTTGACCTTCGGGGGGCTTCGCCCGCCCGGCAGCGATGCGGCCGCCTGCATCATCGATCTCAGCCCCGACGGGGACCTGGAGGAAGCCGCCGCCCATCTTTATGGCGCCCTGCGGCGCCTGGATGGGCTGGGCGTTGCGGGCATTGCCGTGGTACCCCTCCCCCGCACGGGTCTCGGGGAAGCCATCGCCGACCGGCTCGGCCGCGCGGCCGCGCCGCGCCCCATGGATATTGAAGGGGATTGAGGATGGACCAGGCCGTATCCACCGAGACCGCACGTCCCATCGGCCATATGCGCGAGGGCGAGGAAGAGGCGCTCGTGGCGCTGTGGACCGCCACCGGCCTCATCCGCCCCTGGAACGATCCGCGCGCCGACATCACGCTGGCTCGGCGCGGGCCGCACTCCACCATCCTGGTCGCCCGCGCGGACGGGGCCGTGATCGGCTCCGCCATGGTGGGCCATGACGGTCATCGGGGCTGGATCTACTATCTGGCGGTGGCGCCCGACCACGCCCGCCAGGGCATCGGCAAGGCGCTCACCCGCGCCGCCGAGGACTGGCTGCGCGCGCGCGGCGTGCCCAAGCTCATGCTCATGGTGCGGCCGGAGAATGAGCAGGTGCAGGCCTTCTATGATGCCGCCGGCTATATCCAGGAGCCGCGCATCATCTTCTCCAAGCGCCTCGACGGAAAATAAGGCTCGGGATCGTCCAGCGCTTCATCGAAACGCTGGACGATCCCGTATCTTTGCTTCGACGCGTTTCCTTCACGCGAACCGGTTCCCACTTCGCTTGGAAACGCTTCAAGCCGCAAACCGCGTGAGGCACGCCCGCGCCTCGTCGGCAATGCGGCGGACGAGGTCGCCGGCGGGCGGCACGTCGCGCACGAGGCCGATGGCCTCGCCGACTGTCACATTGGCCATGTCGAAGTCGCCCTCTTCAAGGGCGGCCTCCACTTGCCGCATCTCCTCGTGCTTCAAGGCTTCCAGTTCCGCCTCCCGGCCGTGCCAGCGGGAAATGAAGCCGTTGCGCAACAGCCGGCCCGTATAGGCCGCCGGCCACGCCTTTTGCCGCACGATGTCATAGACGCGGGTGCGCACGGTGTCGTCGCCATCGGCCGCCACCGCCATGGCCTGGGCATTGGGATGGATGAGCGCCTCGCGCGTCGCCCAGAAGCGCGACCCCATCAGCGCCCCATCCGCCCCCAGCATCAGGACCGCTGCGAGGCCCCGCCCATCGGCGATGCCGCCGGCCGCCAGCAGCAGGCACTCGGGCGCGCGCTGGGCGATGAGATCGGCCACCGCCGGCACGAAGGGCAGCGTGGAGCGGGCCGCCTGGCCGTGGCCGCCCGCTTCCGTGCCCTGCGCCACGATCACGTCCGCGCCCACATCCAGCGCCCGGCGGGCATGCTCCAGGGTCTGGACCTGACAGATGAGGGGCACGCCGGCCGCCGTGATGGCGCCGGCAAAGGGGGCGGGATCGGAAAAGGAGAGCATGAGGGCGGCGGGGTTGCGGGCGAGCGCCAGCTCCAGAAGCGCGGGATTGCGCGCCAGCGCCCAGGTGATGAAGCCGCAGCCCACCCGGTGATTGCCCGCCAGCGGAAACTCCCGCTCCAGCCGCTCGGTCTCCGCATAGCCCCCGCCGATGAGCCCCAGCCCGCCGGCCGCGCTCACCGCCCCCGCCAACGCTCCGCCGGAAGCCGGGTCCATGGGCGCGAGCACGATGGGCAGGTCGATGCCGAAGCGGCGCGTGAAGCGGGTCTCAAGCAGATGCGCCATGTCGGCCTCCAGCGGGAATGTGCACCCACGCTAGGCCGCGCCTGCCTTGCGGAAAAATGATTAATCTGGAACAAAGGCATCTGGATTTGAGATGCCAGAATGAGCCACCTCCATGAATGATCTGGACCTGCGCTTCTTCGCCGCCGTGGCGCGCTCCGGGGGCATCGGGCGGGCGGCGCAGATGCTCAACACCGTGCAGTCCAACGTCACCACCCGCCTGCGGAGCCTGGAGGCGGAATTGGGCACGCCCCTCTTCCACCGCCATAGCCGGGGCGTGGTGCTGACCGAGGCGGGGGAACGCCTCCTGCCCTATGCGGAAAGGGTGGGCCAGCTCCTCGCCGAGGCGAAGCGGGCGGCTCTGGATGGCGAGGAACCGGGCGGGGAGCTGCGCATCGGGGCCATGGAGACCACCGCCGCGCTCCGCCTGCCGCCCCTCCTCACCGCCTATGTGACGGACTGCCCCAAAGTGGACGTTCATGTGGAGACGGGGCCGACCCAGGCCCTGGTCGCCCGCGTGCTCGCCCGCGAGCTTGAGGGCGCCTTCGTGTGCGGGCCCATCGACCATCCCGACCTTCACGCTCTGCCCATGATGGCCGAGGAACTGGTGCTGGTGACACCGCCCGCGCCCCTGGAACGCCCCGCCGGGGAAGCCAAGATCCTGGTCTTCCGCGCCGGCTGCTCCTATCGCCAGCGGCTGGAGGCGCTGCTGGCGGCGCGGGGCGCGGCGGAGGTGCGACGGCTGGAATTCGGCACGCTGGACGGCATCTTAGGCTGCGTGGGCGCCGGCCTCGGCGTCACCCTCCTGCCCCGCGCGGTGGCGGAACCCGCGGCCCGTGCCGGGCAGGTGCGCCTCCAGGCCCTGCCGCCGGACGAGGCGCACGTCACCACCACCTTCATCACGCGGCACGACGCCTTCATGTCCCGCGCGCTGGACCGCTTCATCGCTTGCGCGCGGGGGCTGGGGGCGGGGGAGCGGCAGGCGGCGTGAGGGACATCACCCCTTCGCCCGCCAGCACTCTTCCAGATGGTCGTCCACCAGCCCGCAGGCCTGCATGGCGGCGTAGACGATGGTGGGGCCGCAGAATTTGAAGCCGGCCGCCTTCAGGCGCTTGGACAAGGCGCGGGATTCCGGTGTCTCGGCAGGCACGTCCCCGAGGGTGCGCGGGCGGCGCACGAAGGGCGTGCCGCCGACGCTCTCCCACAGGAAGGCCGAGAAATCCACGCCCTTGTCCCGAAGCTCCAGATAGGCGCGGGCGGAGAGCACCGCGCCCTCGATCTTGGCGCGGTTGCGCACGATGCCCGCATCCTGCATCAGCGCCTCCACCTTGGCGGCGTCGTAGCGGGCGATGATCTCCGGCTCGAAGCCATCGAAGGCCCGGCGGAAATTGTCCCGTTTGCGCAGGATGGTGATCCAGGCGAGCCCGGCCTGGAAACCGTCCAGCAGCAGCTTCTCGAACAAGGCGCGGGAGTCCCGCTCCGGCACGCCCCATTCCTCGTCGTGATAGGCCACATAGAGGGGATCGGTGCCGCACCAGGGGCACCGATGGCGGCCATCGGGATGAAGATGGGCGGGGCGCATGGGCGTCACGCCTCGGTGTGGAAGCGGGTGCCGGCAAAGCCGTGGCCGGCCAGCTCGCGCTCCAGCGCGGGGGTGACCACGACGCCGTCCGCTTCCGCCTTGGCACGGGCGGCAATGCGGCGTGTGCCCGGCAGGCGGGCGCCTTCCTGGCCCTCAATGGCCTCGATGAGCCGCCGCAAATGGTCGAGATAGCCCGGCCCGGCGGTGCGGGAGGGATCGAAGGCGATGATGGTCTGGCCGATGGCGGGGGGCGACCCCTCGCCATTGAAAAAGGACGAGGCATCCAGCGAGAAGGTGGCCGCGTTCACCGCCGCCGACAGGATCTCCACCATGAAGGCCAGCGCCGTGCCCTTGGCCTCGCCCATGGGCACCATGGTGCCGGCAAGGCCGATCTTGGCGTCGGTGGTGGGCTTGCCCTCGGCGTCCAGCGCCCAGCCCTCTGGGATGGGCTCGCCCTTCTGGGCAGCAGCGAGGATATAGCCCCGCGCCACCTTGGAGACGGACAGGTCCACCACCGCCGGCGGCGCGCCGGGCACGGGGGTGGCAAACGCGATGGGATTGGTGCCGAACACCGGCGCGCTGCCGCCCCACGGCGCGATGGAGGCCGGCGCATTGGTGAAGGCCATGGCCACGAAGCCGGCTTCCGCGAGACGCTCCACCGGATGGCCGGCAACGCCGAAATGGCTGGAGCGGCGCACGCCGGCGATGGCGATGCCCATTTCGCGCACCACCGGCACCAGGGCTTCCTCGGCCAGATGCACGGCGGGATAGGCAAAGCCGTTGGCCGCGTCCACCGCGACCACCGCAGGGGCGGCGCGGCGCAAGGTGGGCACGGCGGCGCCGTCGATCTTGCCGGCGCGCACCATCACGCCATAGCTGGGCAGCCGGGCAAGGCCATGGCTGGGCAGGCCGTCCGCCTCGGCGGCGACCAAGGCCTGGGCGACGATGTCCGCATTGGCGGGGGCGGTGCCGAAATGTTCCAGGACCTCGGCGGCATAAGCGCGGGCTTGGGCGATGGTGATCCGGTGGCCGGCGCTCATGGCAGGTCTTCCCCTTCCGGGCGGTTTTCAAGGCGAGTGAGATCGAAGCGCGCCACATCCTGCAGCAGCGCGATGAAGGCGTGCGCCCCATAAGCGGCGGCGGCCGCCCCCTTGGCGGCGGTGGCCAAGCGGGCATCGCCCATGGCGCCGGCGGGGGAGAGATCCTGGCTCATCCAGCCGAAGCCGATGGGATGGTTGGCGCGCAGCTGGGCGAATTCGCTCTCCATGCCGATGCTCCAGGGCGCAAAATTGCGGGCTTGGCCCATGTCCACCAGGTCCGGCCGGAAAGCGAGCATGAGCGAGGTCTCGATATCCCCGCCATGGATGCCGTGGGCCCGCTCGGCCGGATCGAACAGGCCGTCGGGATAGCCGAAGCGGTGCATGGAGGCCATCACCACCAGCAGGCCGAATCGCACCCGCAGCGTGCGGGCGACCAGATCGATCACCGGCACATTGCCGCCATGGGTGTTCATGAGCACCAGGCGGCGGATGCCGGCCCGGTGCACGGCGGCGCCCAGCTCAATCCAGGCCCGCAGCGCGGTCTCCGGCTCCAGCGTCAGCGTACCCGCATAGGATTGGTGCTCGTCCGACTTGCCCACCGCCTGGATGGGCAGGATCACGACCTTCAGCTCGTCCGGCACCAAGGGCCGGATGCGGGCGAGATAGCCCTGCGCGATGAACAGGTCGGTGCCAACAGGCAGATGGGGGCCATGCTGCTCCACGGCGGCCACCGGCAGCACGGCGATGGTGGAAGGGCCGCGCAACGCCGCAAGCTGGGGCGAGGAGAGCTCGGCCCAGGCTAAGGCGGTCATGGGACACCTTCCGGGTGAAGCGGCGCGACCATATCGCCGGGGACTGCGCAGGGAAAGCGCGTCCGGAGCAAACCCATCCCCCGCCGGCGCATGGCGGGGAAAAGCCTGTACTTTGTCGTGATCCTGCCTTGCAGCCTTCGCAAAATTGTAAGCCGGCGCGGTGTAAAGGGCATGGCCTTCGCACGCTTGCCTCATGCAAGGTGCTGGCCCGGCTATATTAGAATTGAGCCGCGAAACCGAATCGCCGCCAGCCCCGGTGTGCGGTCGCGTCAGGGGGACGAGATGAAGGACCCGATTGCGAAGACCATCGGCTACCGGCTCACCCATACGGCCCGGCTGCAAAAGGCGCTGTCGGCCCGGCTCCTGTCTGAGCTGGGGCTGTTTCCGGGGCAGGAATCGGTCCTGAAGCTGCTGATCGAGCAGGACGGCCGCACCATGGGCGACCTCGCCAATGC
Source organism: Aquabacter sp. L1I39 (assembly GCF_017742835.1). Taxonomy (GTDB): domain Bacteria; phylum Pseudomonadota; class Alphaproteobacteria; order Rhizobiales; family Xanthobacteraceae; genus L1I39. The sequence goes on along the minus strand of NZ_CP072392.1, from coordinate 2,624,188 downwards.
CCTGCGCGTGCGCCCGCCCACCGCCTCCAAGACCATTGCCCGGCTCACCACCCAGGGCCTTGTGGAACGGCGCACCATGGATGGCGACGGGCGCCTGGTGCGGGTGTTCCTCACCGCCGCCGGGCGCGAGCGGGGCGGCTCCATCGACAAGATCTGGGACACGCTGGAAGGCGAGATGGTCGCCGGCCTCGACGGCAAGGACCGCAAGCGCCTGCGCAAGCTGCTGCGCAAGGTGGAGAAGAATTTGGCCGTGCGGCTCGGCGCCGATGGCGGGGTGGACGAGGATCCCGAGGGCGTCGAGGACGACGACGAGGCCTGATCGCCCGCCCCTCGCCTGCGCCCCGCGCCTTGTGCATGAGACAGCGCGCGGCGCATGCGTGAAATTGCCCTTCCCAGCATCGGGACGGGCGCGGTATGCCTTCTTTCAAACGATTAAGGTCGCGCCGCCGGATGGTCCGGGGCAGACCGATCCTTGGGGGAACGCATGCCGAACGCCATCGATCTGGAAACCCGCTGTGCCGTCGTCACCGGCGGCGCGCAGGGCATCGGCCGCGCCGTGGTGGAGCGCTTCCTCGCCTCCGGCGCCAAGGTCGCCATCTGGGACATGGACGGCGACCTCGCCCACCGCACGGCGGGGGAACTGGGCCTCGACAAGGTGCTCCCCGTTCAGGTGGATGTCACCGACCTCGCGGCCGTGGAGCGCGCCACCCGCGAGACGCTGGCCGCCTTCGGGCGCATCGACATCCTCGTGAACAATGCCGGCATTTCCGGGCCCAACACCAAGCTGTGGGACTATCCCCCGGACGCCTGGATGCAGGTGGTCAACATCAACCTCATCGGCCCCTTCAATTGCTGCCGCGCCGTGGTGCCCACCATGATCGCGCAGAATTACGGCCGCATCGTCAACGTGGCCTCCATCGCCGGCAAGGAAGGCAATCCCAACGCCTCCGCCTATTCCGCTTCCAAGGGCGGGCTGATCGCGCTCACCAAGTCGCTGGGCAAGGAGCTGGCCGAGTATGACATCGCGGTCAATTGCGTGACCCCGGCCGTGGCCAAGACCGCCATCTTCGACCAGATGACCGACGAGCACGTGGCCTACATGCTCTCCAAGATTCCGCGGGCGCGGTTCGTGAAGGTGGAAGAGGTGGCCGCCACCATCGCCTTCGCCGCCTCCGCCGATTGCTCCTTCACCACCGGCGCCGTGTTCGATATTTCGGGCGGACGCGCCACCTACTGATCGCGAGTGCCATGCGAGTCCCCTCCGAAGATGGTGGAGCCGCGCCCTTAAGCGGGCGGGCTCCCGGCGCCCCTTCACCGCTCGGGGCGCCCGGAGGGGTCTTCGCCGGCATAGGCCTCATGTGCATCGCGGTGATCAGCTTCGCCTTCACCGACACCATCGCCAAGTGGCTGAGTTCCCACATCAATGTCATGGTGGTGGTGTGGGCGCGCTATGTGGTCCATTTCGTCGTCTCGCTCATCATCTTCAATCCCTGGACGGTACCGGGCCTGCTGCGCACCCGCCGCCCGGGGCTGCAACTGATCCGCTCCGGGCTGCTGTTCGCCTGCACCGCGCTCAATTTCGCCGCCTTGCAGTTCCTGCAGCTGGACCAGACCGTCTCCATCATGTTCTCGGCGCCCTTCTTCGTCGCTTTGTTCGCCGGCCCCATGCTGGGCGAGTGGGTGGGCGCGCGGCGCTGGGCGGCCATCATGGTGGGCTTTGCCGGCATCCTCCTGGTGGCCAAGCCCGGGGCGGGCGGCATCCATCCGGCGGCTTTGCTCTCGGTGGGCGCGGCGGTCTGCTATGCGCTCTACGGCATCATCACCCGCATGCTGGCGAGCGTGGATTCCTCGCCCACCACGCTGTTCTATTCCTCGCTCGTGGGATCGGTGGTGGCGAGCCTGCCCTTGCCCTTCGTGTGGGAGACACCCGACAGCCCGGCCGTCTATGGCGGCATGCTGGCGCTCGGCATGGTGGCGGGCGGCGGGCACTTCCTGTTGATCATGGCCCATGCCCGCGCCCCGGCGGCAACGCTCGCTCCCTTCATCTATGCCCAGATCCTGGCCATGGTGGCGCTGGGCTGGCTGGTATTCGGGGATGTGCCGAGCCTGTGGACCATCTGCGGCGCGGCCATCGTGGTCTCCTCGGGCATCTATCTTCTGTTCCGGGAGCGCCACGTCCAGCGCATGCAGCGCAAGCTGCGCTGACATTGCCTCGCAAAAGCACGGGATACCTCGCTTTTGTCAAAATGCGGGTTATTGTGCAGGGCACAGAAATCAGATGCCGTGTGCCATGTCGTCGTCCGCTACGCCGTCCCGTTCCCAGTCCGCGCGCCTTCTGGTCATGGAAGGCAATACCGCTGAAGCCCGCGCCCGCCAGGTGCAGTTCGGCGGCGAGGCCGCCAGCGAGGGCTATGCCCGCCTCTTGCGTGAGCTGTTCCCCGATGCGGTGGTGGACATCTGCTATCCGGCGGACCCCGGCGCGAACCTGCCGGATCGCGGCGGCCTGGAGGGCTATGACGGCATCGCCATCACCGGCTCCTCGCTGAACATCTATCACGGCGGCCCGCCCATCCAGCAGCAGATTGACCTGCTGCGCGCCGCCTTCGACACCGGCACGCCCATTTTCGGCAGTTGCTGGGGCCTTCAGCTCATCACGGTGGCGGCTGGCGGCGTTGTGCGGCGCAATCCGCGCGGCCGCGAAGTGGGCTTCGGTCGCCGCATCCGCCTCACGCAAGCGGGCGCCGGCCATCGCCTGTTCGACGAGAAGCCCCCCGTCTTCGAGGCCATGACCGTGCATCTGGACGAGGTGGACACCTTGCCCGAGGGGGCGCGGCTGCTCGCCACCAACGAGCATTCTCAGGTCCAGGCGGCCGAGATCCCCTGCGGCAACGCCATGGCCTGGGGCGTGCAGTATCATCCCGAATATCCGTTCCGGGAAATGGCCGCCATCTTCCGCCGCCTCAGCCCCTCCTTGGTGGCCGAGGGCTTCTTCCTGGACGAGGAGGAAGAACAGAGCTTCATCGGCGACCTGGAAGCGCTCGAGCGCGACCCGGCCAACCATGCCCTCGTCTGGCGCCACGGGGTGGACGGGGCGGTCATCTCCAAGGATCTGCGGACCATGGAAATCCGTAACTGGGTCCGCCACCAGGTCATCCCCACCCGCGCCGCCCGCGGCCGCGGCTAAGGGGCCGGACGACGGCCATTTCCTTGGGCCGTCATGCCCGGGCGTGTCCCGGGCATCCACGCCGCGCCGCGCGGGCACCGGCCGGAGCGTCTCGCCCGGCCCCTGCCCGTGGAGGACCGGGACAAGCCCGGCCATGACGCGCAAGATGACAGCGGACGATGACGGCACTGCGCCTCGGCGCGCCTTGCAGCGCCGCCCTCACCCCGGGCGCCCGCGCCCGGCCTTGGCAGGATCGAAGAACAGGCCCGCCTGAAGGCTCCTGGCGATGCGCTCCGCCTTCTCCGCGAACAGAGCCGCGATGTCGGGCGCGAACAGCTCCGCCGTGGTCGCCCGCCACAGGTCCAGCCAGCGGGGAAACAGCGCCTCAAAGCGCTCCGGCGGCAGCGGCAGCGCGCCATGGACCGCCAGCGGATTGCCCTTATAGCGACCGGCCGCCAGCATCACCGAGCACCAGAAGTCGGTGAGGATGGAAAGGTGGGTGTCCCAATCCTCCACCGCAGCCTCGAAGACCGGACCAAGCTCGGCATCGGCGCGGATGCGGTCATAGAAGCGCTCCACCAGATGGCGGATGCGCGTGTCATCCAGAGGCGTGTCGACAGGTTCGGCCACGGTCAGGCGTCTTCCTTCTCCTGGTCCGGCACATCCTGCGTCAGCCGGCCCTGGAACAGGCCGCTGATGAGGTCGGACTGGGTGACGATGCCCGCCAGCTTGTCGTGCGCGTCCACGACGGGCAATGCGTGAATGTGCGTATCCCCCATGGGAGCGCCCATGAGGGGGACGAGGTCCGCGATCAGCATGTCGGGGCGCGCGGCGATCAGGCGCGTGGTCATGATCTCCTGAACCGAACCCTGCGGCGCCTGGGACAACCGCACCACATGGCGCAGGCGATGGGCGAAGCTCACGCTCGGCCCCTTGGGGCCCCAGCTCGCTTTGTCCAGAAGGTCCGTCTGCGTCACGATGCCCAGCACGCGGGCGTGCTCGTCCGTCACCGGCAAGGCCTTGACGTGGTGCGCGCGCATGAGGGCATGGGCCTCCCGGATGGAGGTGTCGGGGGAGACCGCCGTCACGTCGCGGGTCATGATGTCGGCGCAGCGGATCTCGCCCCAGCGCCGGCCGAAGGCGCGCACCTGGGCAAGGCGCACCACGCGGTCGATGTCGGCCCGGTTCACGTCGAGCAGTTGGTCATAGGTGGCGAGCACGGCGTCGAGGTCCGCCCCGGTGAAGCCGAGCCGGGCGGACGGCGCGACCGCCTGTTTCGCCGCCGGGGCGGCGGCGGGCGCCAGATGGGGATAGTCGCGGCCGGTGAGACGGTTATAGGCGAGCGCCGCGGCCAGCAGCAGGAGGGAATTGACCATCACCGGCCACAGCACGAAGCCATAGCCGAGCGCATGGACCTGGCTGCCGCCCAGCACGGCGGTGAGCGCCACGGCGCCGCTCGGCGGGTGCAGGCAGCGCAGCCACAGCATGGCGGCGATGGCAATCCCCGCCGCCAGCCCCGCCGCCAGGAGGGGCGAGGGCACCAGCAGGCCCGCCGTGACACCCACGATCCCGGCCACCAGATTGCCGCCCAGGATGGACCAGGGTTGCGCCAGCGGGCTGGAGGGCACCGCGAACAGCAGCACGGAGGAAGCGCCCATGGGGGCGATCAGCCAGGGCACCGCCGGCCCCGGCCCCACCGCCAGCAAGGTGATGAAGCCGGTGAGCACCAGTCCGAGGCACGCGCCGAGCCCGGCGCGCAGCTTCTCGACGGGGCTGACCGCCGGCAAGGGCACATAGCGCGCCAGCGCGGCGCGAAGGGTTGAGGACATGGCGGATCTCCCATGGCGACGCAGGGAACCTGCGCCGCGCCTGCGCCCTTCGGCGAAAGGACGAGCGCCTCGGATGCGGTGATCCAAGCAGCGCAATCGCTCTTTCTGTTTGAGAAGGAGACGGAGACCCCAAGCCGCATGGCCGCTAAGCGTGTCCAGCCGGCTCGGGTCCGCCCCCCATCCGGGCGCGTGTTGTTGCCCAATTGTTTAGCGGTCTGCCTATTGTCTCGGCAACCTTATCTTGCCGCAGGCGCGCGGGGGACGGGCTGCGCCGGGCGCGGGCCTCTGCCGCCAGGGCATGGCGCAGACGGGGCGGGCGCGCTACATCAGGGGCACCCGCCCCGAATTCCCACAAGGCCTTGCCATGCCCCGCGCCGTTGCCGGCCCCGAGATCGAACGCCTCATCCAGCTCCTGGCCCGGCTGCCGGGCCTGGGGCCGCGTTCGGCCCGCCGGGCGGCGCTGACCCTCATCAAGAAGCGCGAGGGGCTGATGGCGCCGCTCAGCGCCGCGCTCCAGGACACGCTGGACAAGATCGTCGAATGCCGCACCTGCGGAAACGTGGATGTGTGCGACCCCTGCACGGTGTGCCGCGACACCTCCCGCGATGCCAGCCTCCTGGTGGTGGTGGCGGAGGTGGCGGACCTGTGGGCGCTGGAGCGCTCGGGGGCGGTCAGCGGCAAGTATCACGTGCTCGGCGGCGTCCTCTCGCCGCTGGACGGCATCGGGCCGGACGACCTCAACCTCGCCTCGCTGGTGGCGCGGGTGCAGGGCGAGGGCGTGACCGAGGTCATCCTGGCGCTGGGCGCCACCGTGGATGCCCAGACCACCGCCCACTATGTCACCGACCTCCTGCGCGAGGCGCCCGTGAAGGTGACGCGCCTCGCCCAGGGCGTGCCGGTGGGCGGCGAGCTGGATTATCTGGACGAGGGCACACTCTCCGCGGCCATCCGCGCCCGCACGCCCCTGTGAGGAGAACGGGCGCGGGGACTTTCCGCGTCAGTGGCCCTTGGCGAGACGGGCAAGTTCCCGGTCGGCCAGATAAAGGGAGTTCGGCCCCTCCCCGATGAGGGCGATCTTGTCCAGGATCTGCCGGCACAGCTTCTCCTCCTCATGCTGCTCGGCGGCGAACCATTGCAGGAACTGGTCGGTCTCGTAGCTGTGCTCGGCGCGGGCCAGCTCGATCACCTCGAAGATGTTCCGGCTGACCTTGCGCTCCTCCTCCTGGATGCGCTTGACGAGGCCCGTCAGGTCGTTGGCCGGGATTTCGGGCTTGGGCAGCGCCTTGAGGGAAATGGGGGCGCCGAGATCGTCGAGGAAGGCGAAGAATTTCAGCATGTGCGTCAATTCCTCGGCCGCATGCTTCAGGAGGAAGTCCTTGGCCCCTTCCAGATTGTTGGCCGACGCCCAGGCTGCCGCCTGCAGATAGATGTGATGGGCCTCAAGCTCGCCGTTGAGCAGGTCGTTCAACTTGGCTTCGAGCTTCTCGCTAACCATTTTACGCTCCAGGTTCGTCAAACTGGGCGTGACACGGCGGCGCCGGTCCGGTCACGGCGCGTGAACCTACAATCTGGCTCTTGGGGATCAATCGTAGGCGCGCCCGGCGCGCTCACATATTCATTCTTCCAATTCAAACACTTAAGCGGAAATCCAGCGGGCGCGCCGGGGCGCGCGCCTTCCTGGAATGGTTCCGACCTTTGCCCCCGTCAGGTGGTGCGGGCGAACCATTCGTCCTCGGTGATGACCTCCACCCCGAGGCTGCGCGCCTTTTCCAGCTTGGAGCCGGCACCGGGGCCGGCCACCACCAGATCCGTCTTGGCCGACACCGAGCCCGCCACCTTGGCGCCGAGCCGCTCGGCCATCTCCTTGGCCTCCTCGCGGGTCATGCGCTCCAGCGAGCCGGTGAAGACCACGGTCTTGCCGGCGACCGGCGAGGAAGCCGGCGGCTGGGCCACCTCCGCATCGGCCACCTTCACCTCGGCCAGCAGAGCGGTCAGCAAGGTGCGATTGTGCTCCTCCGCATAGAATTCGCACAAGGAGGTGGCCGCCACGGTGCCCACGTCGGGCACCGCCGCGAGATCGAGGAAATCCGCCCCCGGCAGGGCCTGGCGCGCCTCAATGATGGCGGCGAGGAGCGCTGCGTCCTCGCCATAGGCGGTGCGCAGGGCCACGCGCTGGCGGGCATTGACGGCGGCGCGGTTGAACAGCTCGCGCACCGCCGCCTCGGGATCGACGCCGGTTACCTCTGCGCTCGCCAGGGCCAGCGCCTGCGCGGTCGATCCACCCACATAGGGCACACCCAAAAGGCGCTGCCACGCCTCGCCGGGGCGCGCGGGCACAGCCTTTTCCAGGGCCGCAATGAAGGCGTCCATGGAGCGGAAAGCCTTGGCCAGCGCCTTGGCCGTCACCTCGCCCACATGGCGAATGCCCAGCCCATAAAGGAAGCGGGCCAGCGGCACGGCGCGGCGCTCGTCGATGGCCGCGAACAGCTTGTCGACGCCCAGGAACTGGCGCTCCTCCTCGCTCAGCACCTTCTTGCGGGCGCGCCCCGTCTCCGCCTCGCGCTTCTGCGCCCGCTCCTCCCGCGCCTCCAGGAAGGCCCGACGCACGGCCTCGGCATGGGTGTGCAGGCGGAAGATGTCGGCGGGGGTGCGCAGGAGGCCGGCATCGAACAGAAGCTGCACGTTCTCGTCGCCCAGCCCCTCGATATCCAAAGCGTTGCGGGAGACGAAATGGCGGATCCGCTCCACCGCCTGGGCCGGGCAGATGAGCCCGCCGGTGCAGCGGCGCACCGAGCCGTCCTCTTCGCGCACCGCATGGGAGCCGCAGGCCGGGCAGGTGTGGGGGAAACTGTAGGGGCGGGCGTCGGCGGGGCGCTTGTCCAGCACCACGTCCACCACTTGCGGGATCACGTCGCCGGCGCGCTGGATGATGACGAAGTCACCGACCCGGATGTCCCGCCCCTCACGGATCGGCGCGCCGTCATTGCCAATGCCGCGAATATAGTCCTCGTTGTGCAAGGTGGCATTGGCCACCACCACGCCGCCCACCGTGATGGGCTTCAGCCGCGCCACGGGGGTCAGCGCGCCGGTGCGACCCACCTGGATCTCGATGTCGAGCAGCTCGGTCACCGCCTGCTGGGCGGGAAACTTGTGGGCCAGGGCCCAGCGGGGCGAGCGGGAGATGAAGCCGAGGCGCCGCTGCAGGTCCAGCCGGTTCACCTTGTAGACGACGCCATCAATGTCATAGCCAAGCTCGGCCCGCTGGGCGCCGATGCTGCGGTAATGGGCCAGCAGGCCCGCCGTGTCGGTGGCGATGATGGTCAGCGGATTGGTGGGCAGCCCCCAGCGGGCGAAGGCGTCGACCACGCCCTTCTGCGTCTCCGCCGGCAGGCTGGTGGCCTCGCCCCAGGCATAAGCGAAGAAGCGCAGCGGCCGGCTGGCGGTCACGTTGGAATCAAGCTGCCGCAGCGAGCCGGCGGCGGCATTGCGGGGATTGGCGAAGACCGGCTTACCCGCCTCCTCCTGGCGCGCATTCAGCGCCTGGAAATCGGCGGCGTCCATATAGACCTCGCCGCGAATGTCGATGATCTCAGGCACATCGGGGGCGTCGAGGCGGTGGGGGATCTCGGCGATGGTGCGCACATTGGCGGTGACGTCCTCGCCCACGGAACCGTCCCCCCGCGTGGCTGCGCTCTTCAATTCGCCGCGCTCATAGCGAAGTGAACAGGACAGGCCGTCAATCTTGGGCTCGGCGGTGAACGCCACCTCGTCCCCATCCTTCAGGTCCAGGAAACGCCGCACGCGACCGACGAACTCCTCCACCTCCTCGTCGGAGAAGGCGTTGGCCAGCGACAGCATGGGCACGGTGTGGGCGATCTTGGCGAAGCGGCTCGACGGCGCCGCGCCCACCCGCTCGGAGAGGCTCTCCTGCGTGCGCAGCTCGGGAAAGCGCGCCTCGATGGCCTCGTAGCGGCGGCGCAGGGCGTCATAATCGGCGTCCGACACCTGCGGCGCATCGTCCTGGTAGTAGCGCCGGTCATGCCCGGCGATCTCGTCCGCGAGCGCGCCATGCTCGATGGCGGCGTCTGCGCGAGACAGCTGATCAACCGGCACGTGGCGGGGCGAGGAGGCGGGGCTGGGGGCGTCGGTCATGGCGACACTTTTTGGCTCAATGCGTCCGCCCCGGCAACTGGCCGCAGGCAAAGACGCGAACGGGGGATGCGGAAGCGTCGCCTTTTTGTAAGATGTACAGACTAGGGATTAAGAAACACCAGGGGATAGCTCATGGGCCTGCGCGAACTGATGATGGCAGCGGCTTCCGTTGCGGCTCTCGTAACGGCGACTCCCTCCTTCGCCCAGCAGGCGGCGCCCGCTGCGGCACCGGCCACGCCCGCAGCCGCTCCAGCCACAACTCCTGCCACCACTCCTTCCACCGCCTCCGCACCCGGGGATGATTCTGCGCTGGTGGAGCGCGGCGCCTATCTCGCCCGCGCCGCCGACTGCATGCCCTGCCATACGGGCGACCCCAAGACGCCCTATGCGGGCAACCTGCCGTTCAAGACCCCGTTCGGCACCATGTTCTCGGTGAACATCACCTCCGATCCCACCTACGGCATCGGCACGTGGACGTTCGACCAGTTCAAGAACGCCCTGCACAACGGCATCCGCGCCGACGGTGCCTATCTCTATCCGGCCATGCCGTTCGATTCCTATACCGGCATCGGCGAGGATGACCTCAAGGCGCTGTGGGCCTTCGTGCGCCGCATCCCCGCCCAGCCGGTGGCGCGCAAGGAGAACGAACTCAACTTCCCCTTCAACATCCGCCTGGGCATGCTGGCCTGGCGCGAACTGTTCTTCGAGCCGGCCTATTTCAAGCCGACCCCGGGCAAGAGCGACCAGTGGAATCGCGGCGCTTATCTCGCCGAAGTGCTCGGCCATTGCGCCGACTGCCACACCCCGCGCAACGTGATGGGCGCGGTGAAGGGCAAGGAGCAGTTCCTCGGCTCTGAGGTGGACGGCTTCTGGGCGCCCAGCATCGACGCGGCGCAGCTGAAGAAAGACGGCTGGACCAAGGACACGCTCACCAAATTCTTCACCGACGGCTCGGCTCCCGGCAAGACCTCGGTGTTCGGCCCCATGGCGGAGGTGGTGCGCGAGAGCCTTGCCTATCTCACGCCCGCCGACCGCGAGGCACTCGTCACCTATCTCCTCGATAGCCCGCCGCCCAAGGACCAGCCCGCCCCGCAGGCGGCCTCGCGCCTCTCGCCGGCTGAATTCCAGCGCGGCGCCAAGCTCTATGTGGACAATTGCGCCCCCTGCCACCAGTCCAAGGGCTCCGGCTCCACCGACATCATCCCGCCCTTGGCGGGCAATCCGGCGGTGAACGCGGCCGAGCCCTATAATGTCATCATGGCCATTCTCGGCGGCCTGCCGGCGGGCGGCACCTATGGCCCCATGCCCTCCTTCGCCGGGCGCCTCTCCGACCAGCAAGTGGCGAGCCTTGCCAATTATGTGCGCACCTCCTGGGGCAATACCGCCGATCCCAATGTGAGCGCCGGCATGGTGGCCGCCTGGCGGGCCACGGCCCATGTGCCGGACTACGGCACCCAGCAGGCCTCCGCCTTCGATTGCCCGAAGGTGGGCGGTGCGCCGGGCGTCACCGGGCCGGATCCGCAGGCGGTGGCCGCGCTCACCAAGATGATGCAAGGCGGCGAGCGGGGCACGCAGATGCTCGCCGACACCTACAAGGCGGCCGACAGCGACGCCTCGCCGGGCACCGTGGTGGATGCGCTGACCGCTGCCTATTGCCCGGTGGTGGCAGCCAGCAATCTGCCTGACTGGCAGAAGGCCAACGAATTGCGCCGCTTCACCCTGCAGGCGGCGGCCACCGTCTCGCCGGGTGTTGCCGCCATTCCCATGCCGGACGTGGCCACCATCTGGGCGACGCCCACGGGTACCTCACTGGTGGCCCGCCAGCCCACCTCCATCTCCGCCAAGCTCACCTGCCCGGACGCCAGCGGCAAGCAGGCGCCGAAGGCGCTGGTGGACGCCGCCACCAGCCTCATCGGCAAGGTGAACCCGCCGGTGAGCGGCGACGCGGCGAGCCAGTTCGCCAACACGCTGGCCCAGCAGAATCCCAAGGCCAAGAAGGCGGATGTGGCCAATGCCCTCATCACCGCCTATTGCCCGCAAGTGCTGGCGCAGCCGAACAATTCGGTGGCGAACCAATATGCCCTGCTGACCAGCTTCGGCCAGCAGGTGATCCAGACCCTCCAGCTCCAGGCGCCGCAGTTCAACGCCGCCAAATAGGGCCTGTCACACGGGGCCGGGCCTATGCCCGGCCAACAGGACAAGCCCGCAGGACAGGACGCCGCACCCGGCCGCCCGGAAGGGACGGCCGGGTGCCGTGCTTTTGGGGGCGCCCATGGGTACGAAGGGCATCGGGCGAAGGGCATCGGGCGGCCCGTCCAGCCCCGGCCTCATGCGGGGAGGACGTCCGGCTTTCCATCGCCGTGCCCTTCGGTCATGCTGAGGTCTGCCGCCCGCGCTGCATGCTCCACAGGGGCATGATCTGCGTGACGGGACGGCGAGGACCGGACCATGCGCCAGACCGCCGCCGCACTCCTCCTCCTGCCAGCCCTGGCCATGGCCGGACCTGCATCCGCGGGGGAGGCGCTGGCGCTTCCCGGGGCGGGCCCGGGCACCCCGGGTCAAGGGCAGGCGCGCCTCTCCGACACCCCGGCACAGAAGGTATCGGGGGCCAAGGTGTCCAGATCCACATCACCGGTCGCCAGATCAGGCGCAATCGCGACGGCGCCGATGCCGGCCACCCAGGCGCAGGCCGCGCCGCTCGATCCTCGGTGGGTGGCGCCCCGGACGCGCATCAAGGGCCTCGTGGTCTGGATCTACACTCCCGGCCATTTCCAGCGGGACTGAACGCCTAAAGACGCCCCGTCAGGGTTCCCAGCCGGGCGGGGCCAGCTCGAAGCCCTCGAACCGGAAGGCGGGGGCCACGGTGCACCCCACCAGCGTCCAGGCGCCGAGGCTCTGTGCGGCCTGCCAGGCAAAGGGCGGCACCACGCCCTGAGGCCGCTCGCCCGCCATCAGGTCGGCGCCGAGCACCAGATGGTGCACCGCCCCACCCTCCTCGGCAATGGAAAGCCGCAAGGGTGCGCCGGCATAGAAGTGCCAGGTCTCGCTGGCATCCACCCGGTGCCAATGGGAGCGCTCTCCCGCCGCCAGCAGGAAATAGATGGCCGTGGAAGCACCGCGCCCGCCGCCCTCCCCCGCCTCGCGGAACGTCTCGCGAAAATGCCCGCCCTCGGGATGGGGCTGGAGGTCGAGCAAAGCGATGATCTCGGCGGCGGTCATCTCGGCCCTCGTCACGCCTTGAACACGTTTTTGAGGGCCCGCAACTCGGTGAAGACGGCAGCCGGATCGGATTCGCCGAGCCCCAGCCGCTCGGCCATGCCCGGATCATCCGCCCGCAGGAAGGGATTGGTGAGGCGCTCGTCGCCCAGCAAGGTGGGGATGGTGGGCTTGCCCTCCCGCCGCGCCCGCTCCGCCTCGGCGAAGCGGCCGCGCAGGGCGCCGTTCTCCGGGTCCACCGAGAGGGCGAACAGGGCGTTGGCCACCGTATATTCGTGGCCGCAATAGACCTGGAGGTCGTCGGGCAGGCTGCGCAGGCGCAGCAAGGACCGCCAGAGCACCGGCGGGTCGCATTCGATGGGCCGGCCGCAGCCCATGACGAACAGCGTGTCGCCGGCAAACAGCAGATGTTCGCGCTCGAACAGATAGACCACATGGCCGGCGGTGTGGCCGGGCGTCTCCATGACGCGGCCCACGAAGGCGCCCACCGCCACCGGGTCGCCGTCCACCACCGCCATATCGATGCCGGGAATACCGGGCGCCTCGGCCTTCGGACCCACCACCGTGGCGCCGAACTGAGCCTTCAGCGTCTCCACCCCCGCCACATGGTCGGAATGATGGTGCGTCACCAGAATATGGGTGAGATCCCAGCCCTCCCGGCCGAGCGCCGCGAGCACCGGGGCTGTCTCCGGAACGTCAATCACCGCCGTGGCCTCGGTCGTGGGGTCGTGGAGCAGAACGGCATAATTGTCGTTGAGGCAGGGGACGATCCGGATCTCGGCAGCCATGGTCGTGTTTCCCTTCGGTCATCTTACGCGGGGGCACGGCGCGCACGCCGCATCCCATGCCGGCCCAGGCCGGGAGAGGACCGACATAGCCGTCTCACGCGGCGGCGGTATGGCAAAGCCCGGTCGCAAGCCATGTTATAAGCAGTGCACCGGAGAGGGGAGACCATGTTTCTCGACGTCGTGGACCTGCGCAGCTTCTATGCCCAGCCGCTCGGCGTGGTGACACGCCGCATCCTGGGGCGCGCGGTCCGGGCGCGCTTTGCCGACGTGCAAGGTCTCTCCGTCCTCGGGCTTGGCTATGCCACACCCTATCTCGGCGCCTTCCGGGAAGAGGCGGAGCGCTGCATCGCAGTGATGCCCGCTGCCCAGGGCGTGGTGCGCTGGCCCTCCGCCGCCCCGACCCTGGCGGCCCTCGCCGACGAGACGGCGCTGCCCTTGCCCAACGCCTCCATCGACCGCGTGGTGGCGGTCCACCTCCTGGAGACGACGCCGGATGCGGCGGAGATGCTGCGGGAAGTCTGGCGCATCCTGGCGCCCGGCGGGCGCCTGCTGGCAGTGGTGCCCAATCGGCGTGGCGTCTGGGCGCGGCTCGACACCACACCCTTCGGCAATGGCCGCCCGTTCTCGCGGGGCCAGGTGGTGCGGCTGCTGCGGGAGACCTTGTTCACGCCCGTGGGCTGGAGCGAAGCGCTGTATTTCCCGCCCGTCTCCAGCCGCTGGCTGCTGCGCACCGCCTATGCCTGGGAGCGGGTGGGCGGAGGCCTCTCGCTTCCCTTCTCAGGCGTGCTCCTGGTGGAAGCCACCAAGCAACTCCATCGCCCCGTTTTGGTGCGCCGTCCGGCCTTCTCCCAGGTGCTGGAGCCCGTGTTCGGGCAGGGCGTGCCGGCAAGCTGAGTCGGCGAATCAAGGATATTTCGCCGGCAATATTTTGCGGAATGGAACCCGGCTCCCGGTCCGTGCGTCTTTCGGGGGAACAGAGTGCGATCGCGGGTCCTGCAGCGATTCGCACCCGGTTTGATCCGCCTGCGTTCCCCGCTTCCCGCCGTGCGAGTCCCAAGATGGGACACCGGGGAACGAATCGCTGACTCCCCCTGCAAACCGATTCGCGCCTGCTTCGTTCTCTTCCCGTTCTCCACCCGGGGTGGCATTCTGGCATTGGCGTCCCGATATGCTACAGATCCACTCTTCTCGCAGCGGGCAGTTCTGGCGCTCATGGATGATGTCACGAAGCTCGCCGTTCTCCCGCGTTCCATCCGTGCGCGGGGCGTGACGGCGGTCTTGGGTCCCACCAATACCGGCAAGACGCATCTGGCCATCGAGCGCATGCTCGGACACGAAAGCGGGATGATCGGCCTGCCGCTGCGCCTGCTCGCCCGCGAGGTCTATCAGCGCATCGTCGAGCGGGTGGGGCCGGAAAAGGTGGCCCTCGTCACCGGCGAGGAGAAGATCAAGCCGCCGAACGCCCGCTATTGGGTGGCCACCGTCGAGGCCATGCCGCGCGACCTGGACGTGGCGTTCGTGGCCATCGACGAGATCCAGCTCGCCACCGACCTTGATCGCGGCCACGTCTTCACCAACCGCCTGCTCAACCGGCGCGGGCGCTTCGAGACGCTGATTCTCGGCGCGGCCACCATGCGCCCGCTGTTGGAACGGCTGATGCCCGGCATCAATGTGCAGGTCCGGCCGCGCCTTTCCACCTTGTCCTTCATGGGCGAGCGCAAGATCACCCGCCTGCCCCCCCGCTCGGCCATCGTCGCCTTCTCAGCAGAGGAGGTCTATGCCATCGCCGAACTGATCCGCCGCCAGAGGGGCGGCGCGGCGGTGGTGATGGGCGCGCTCTCGCCGCGCACCCGCAACGCCCAGGTGGAGCTCTACCAGTCCGGCGACGTGGATTATCTGGTGGCCACCGACGCCATCGGCATGGGCCTCAATCTCGACGTGGACCATGTGGCCTTTGCCTCGGACCGCAAGTTCGACGGCTGGCAGTTCCGCCGCCTCAACCCGTCCGAAATGGCCCAGATCGCCGGCCGCGCCGGCCGGGCGCAGCGGGACGGCACGTTCGGCACGACGGGGCGCTGCCCGCCCTTTGAGCCCGAATTGGTGGAGCGGCTGGAAGCCCATGTGTTCGACACCGCCAAGGTGTTGCAATGGCGCAACGCCGTGCCCGACTACAGCTCGCTGGCGGCGCTGAAGGACAGCCTCGGCCTTCCCCCACGGGAGGACGGACTGACCCGCGCGCCCACCGCCGACGACGTGCAAGTGCTCGAAATCATGAGCGCTGACGCCGATATTGCGGCCATCGCCACCTCCCCCCACGTCATTGAGCGGCTGTGGGAGACGTGCCAGGTGCCGGACTATCGCAAGATCTCCCCCGGCGCCCATGCGGACCTGGTGCGGGGGCTCTTTCACCATGTGGGAACGGGTGGATTTATCCCCGATACGTGGTTCGCGCGTCAAATCGCCTTGACCGATCGCCCAGAAGGCGACATCGACACGCTATCGAGACGGATTGCGCAGGTGAGGACCCTCACCTTCGTTGCCAACCGTCCCGATTGGTTGAAGGATCCGGGGCACTGGCAAGGCGTCACGAGAGGGGTCGAGGACAAGCTGTCCGACGCGCTGCACGAACGGCTGGCTCAGCGGTTCGTGGACCGCAGAACCAGCGTGCTCATGCGGCGCCTGCGAGAGAAAACGATGCTCGAAACTGAGATCAGCAAGACCGGCGATGTCACCGTGGAGGGCCATGTGATCGGCCATCTGCAGGGCTTCCAGTTCGCACCCGATCCGACGGCGGGTGGCGAGGAGGCAAAGGCCCTGCGCGCCGCCGCACAAAAGGCCCTGGCGGGCGAGATCGAGGCGCGCGCAACCCGGGTGGGCATGGCGGTGGACGAGGCGTTCGTCCTCACCGCCGACGGCACCATCCGCTGGACCGGCGAGCCGGTGGCCAAGCTCATTCCCGGCGACGAGGTCCTGAAGCCCCGCTTCAAGATCATCGCCGACGAGCACCTCACGGGCGCTGCCCGCGACCAGGTGGAGGCGCGCCTCGCCTTGTGGCTGAAGGCCCATGTGGAAAAGCTGCTGGGCCCGCTCCAGAAGCTCGCCGAGGCCGAGGACATCACCGGCATCGGCCGGGGCATCGCCTTCCAGATCGTCGAGGCCCTCGGCGTGCTGGAGCGCACCCGCGTCGCCGAGGAGATGAAGACCCTCGATCAGGCCGCGCGGGCCACGCTGCGTGGCTATGGCGTGCGCTTCGGTGCCCATCACATCTATCTGCCCGGCCTGCTGAAGCCCGCGCCCCGCGCCCTGGCGGCCGAGCTCTATGCCCTCAAGCATGGCGGCCTCGCCCAGAAGGGGCTCGACGAATTGCCGCACCTTGCGGCGAGCGGGCGCACCTCCATTCCGGTGGACCCGGAAATCCACAAGGGCCTCTATCGGGCCGTGGGCTTCCGCGTGTGCGGCGAGCGGGCGGTGCGCGTGGACATTCTGGAGCGCCTTGCGGACCTCATCCGCCCGGCGCTCGCCTGGCGTCCCCAGTCGCCCGGGCCCAAGCCCGCCGGCGCCGTGGATGGCCGCGGCTTCACCGTGACCGTGGGCATGACCTCGCTTGCCGGCTGCTCCGGCGAGGACTTCGCCTCCATCCTGCGCTCGCTGGGCTACCGGATGGAGCGCCGCGCCGCGCCGCCGCCCGAGGCCCCGGCCGCGGAAGCCGCACCCGAGCTTGCCCCGGCGCCCGAAGGCGCCATCGAGGCGGATCTGCTGTTCGATCCGGTGGAAGCGCCCGCCGCGCCCGAGGCTGACGTCGCCCCCACGCCCGAGGCGCATGCCGCCGATGCTGCCGATGCCGTGGAGGCGGTGGAGGCTGTGGAGGCGCCTGCGGACGGTCCCGACGCCGAGGCACAGGACGCCCAAGCGGAAGACGCTCAGGCGGAAGACGCTCAGGCGGAAGACGCTCAGGCGGAAGACGCCGCTGCCGAGATGGATGCCAGCCCCGAAGAGACGCCCGAGGCGGCTACCGAAGGTGGCGAGACGGACGCTGCGGTCGCGACCGAGGCCGGCGCGGTGGAGACCGTTGCCGCCGAGGGCAGCGAAGCCACTGCAGACCCTGCCTCGCTTGAACCCGCCTTGATCGAGGTATGGCGTCCCGGCCGTCCGCCGGGCGCGCCGCGCCGCGAGCGCTCCGGCCGCGAAGGCCAGCGCCACGGACAGGGTCAGGGCCAAGGACATGGCCAAGGACATGGCCAAGGACATGGCCAGGGCGAAGGTGGCCGCGAGCGTGGTGGCGAGCGCAAGGGTGGCGAGCGCAAAGAGGGCGGACGCTTCCAGAACCGCCGCTCCGATCGGCCGCAGGAGCGCACCGCCGCCTCCGGCGCGGGCGAAGCACCCGCCGAGCGCAATGACCGCCAGAACCAGGGCCAGCGCCCGCCCCGCCAGGACCGCCCCTTCCGCGGCCCCCGCGAGGGCGAGCCCCAGCGCGGGCCGCGTCCCGAGCGGGTGCAGGTCCACCAGGACCGGCGCCGCGACAAGCCCATGGACCCGGACAGCCCCTTCGCCGCCCTCGCCGCGCTCAAGGCGCGCCTGGAGGCGGAGAAGAAGGGGAGCTGAGTGTTCGTCGCCGAACGCGAGGATCGCCAGCGCCTCGATCTGTGGCTCTGGCATGCCCGCGTGGTCCGCTCGCGCAGCGCCGCGACCGCCTTGGTGCGGTCCGGCCATGTGCGGGTGGATGGTGCCCGCATCGTCAGCGCCGGCCATGCGGTGCGCGTCGGGCAGGTGGTCACGGTGTCCCTGGACGCCGGCGTGCGCGTGCTGCGCATTCGCGACTTTTCGCCCCGGCGGGGAAATGCTACAGCAGCAGCCGAGATATTCGAAGATTTGACATCAGAACAAAGTGAAAAGTAGCGCCCCGCATGCCTCCCCCGCCTTTCCCGCCCTTGCGCGGAAAGGGGGCCTGCGCTAGTCCGGCGCGCGAAAGGGAACCGCCATGACCTACGTCGTCACCGAGAACTGCATCCGGTGCAAATATACGGACTGCGTTTCGGTCTGCCCGGTGGACTGCTTCTACGAGGGCGAGAACTTCCTCGTCATCCATCCCGACGAATGCATCGATTGCGGGGTGTGCGAGCCGGAATGCCCGGCCGAGGCCATCAAGCCGGACACCGAGCCGGGCCTTGAGAAATGGCTCGCGCTCAATGCCCAATATGCGCAGGCCTGGCCGAACATCACGCTGAAGCGCGATCCCCTGCCCGACGCCAAGGAATGGGACGGCAAGCCCGGCAAGGAAGAGCTGCTCTCCCCCGAGCCCGGCCAGGGCGACTGACGTCCGCCTAAGGTTCCGACCAAGCCTCAAGGCAAGGCGTCCAGCGCCTCGTATTGCGACAGGGCCAGGCCGCCCGCCGCGTCCAGATAGGCGCGCCCATAGGGCGCAGCCTTCAGGCGCGCCATGTCCTGGTAGATGGTGCCGCCCAAAGGCGGCCGCGCCTGCGGCGTCGCGCATGGCACGCCGATGGTAGCCGCCTG
This sequence comes from Aquabacter sp. L1I39, assembly GCF_017742835.1. Lineage (GTDB taxonomy): Bacteria > Pseudomonadota > Alphaproteobacteria > Rhizobiales > Xanthobacteraceae > L1I39. Next base: position 2,605,526 of record NZ_CP072392.1, on the reverse strand, counting down.
GCCCGCCGCGAACGCGGTGCCCCGCTCCACCCGCCGCACGATGCCCGCCACCTGGCACTGGCCGAAGGCGCCCTCCGGCGGCGTCACGGCACTGATCTCCAGCACGATCACGCTCGCCGCCTCCCGCCGCGCCTGCTCGTAATAGTGCGGCGCCAGCAGCGCCTTCGCCTCGGGCGCCAGGGCCGGCAAAGCGAGGCACAGGACGGCGGTTGCGACGGCGGCCCGCACCCGCCGTGTCCGCGCGGCTCCCACTGGCTTTTTCATCCGCCATTTTCCTTCTGCAGTCCCGCCTGAGTTCGGCACGCTTGGCCGTTCCGTGCGGCGGCGTTTTTGACTATAAGGCGCCCATGCTCGAACAGACAGAAACCGGCGCGGCGCCGACCGCCGCCCTCCCCGACTATGCGCACCGGCGGACCTTCGCCATCATCTCGCATCCGGACGCGGGCAAGACCACGCTCACCGAGAAGCTGCTGCTGGCTTCCGGCGCCATCCGCATGGCCGGCCATGTGAAGGCGCGCGGCGAGCGCCGGCGCACCCGCTCGGACTGGATGGAGATCGAGCAGCAGCGCGGCATCTCGGTCACCTCCTCGGTGATGACGTTCGAGCGCGACGGCATCGTCTTCAACCTTCTGGACACGCCCGGCCACTCCGACTTCTCGGAAGACACTTACCGCACCCTTTCGGCCGTGGACGCGGCGGTGATGGTGATCGACGCCGCCAAGGGCATCGAGAGCCAGACTCGCAAGCTGTTCGAGGTCTGCCGCCTGCGCGACATTCCCTTCTTCACCTTCATCAATAAGGTGGACCGGGAAGGCATCGACCCGCTGGCGCTGATGGACGACATCTCCGCCACCCTGGCGCTCGATTTGACCCCCTTCACCTGGCCCATCGGCATGGGCACGGACTTTCGCGGCCTCATCGACGTGAAGAGCAAGCGGGCGCTGCTGGCGGAGGAGCGCGGCGGGCCGCTCACCCGCATCGTGCCGTTCGACGAGGTGGAGGACCTCCTCGGCATGGACGGCCTCGATGAGTTCGACAGCCGGATCCTGGCCGATGCGGTGGAGGGCCTGACCCTGGCGCTCGGCGTGCTCCCCGCCTTCGAGGTGGACAGCTTCCGCGAGGGCCACCTCTCGCCCGTCTTCTTCGGCAGCGCCATCAAGGAAGCCGGGGTCGCGGAACTGCTCACCGGGCTCGGCACCTTCGGCCCCTCGCCCTTGCCGCGCACCGCCAATGGCCGCGTGGTGGAGCCGCAGGAAGATCATGTCTCCGGCTTCGTCTTCAAGGTGCAGGCCAATATGGACCCCAACCATCGGGACCGGGTGGCCTTCGTGCGCCTGTGCTCCGGCACCTTCAAGCGCGGCATGAAGCTGTTCAATGCGCGCGAGAAGCGCAACATGGCCATCGCCAACCCCATCTTCTTCTTCGCCCAGGAGCGCGAGACGGTGGACGAGGCGGTGGCCGGCGACATTATCGGCATTCCCAACCACGGCATGCTGCGGGTGGGCGACACGCTCTCAGAAGGCGAGACCATCCGTTTCGAAGGCATTCCCGACTTCGCGCCGGAAATCCTGCGCCGGGTGCTGCTGTCCGACCCCATGAAGGCCAAGCAGCTCTCGAAAGCCCTCCAAGACATGGCGGAAGAAGGCGTGGTGCAGGTGCTGCGCCCGGTCTCCGATCCCGCGCCCATCGTCGGCGTGGTGGGCACGCTCCAGCTGGACGTGCTCTCCTCGCGCCTGGAAAAGGAATATGGCGTTCCGATCCGCTACGAGCCGGTCTCCTTCGTGACCGCCCGCTGGATCGTGGGCGAGCGGGCCGAGATCGACCGCTTCATCGAGACCTCCCGCTCCTCCATCGCTCGCGACCGCGACGAGGCCCCGGTCTATCTCGCCCGCAGCCAATGGGTGCTCGACCGCGCCATCGAGGAATGGCCCAAGCTGAAATTCGTGGCCGTGAAGGAACGCGGGTGAGCGAACAAAAGGGAGGGGGAATATGTTCACTCTGTTGAGCTTCGTCTTTTTGGCAGCAGTTGGCTGGGCTTCCAGGAGACGGAATTCATCCGAACGCCACCTCTACAGTCAAAGCGAAGGGACGCACTATGGCGCCCTGCTCCTTCATATACGTCAAGATTTAAAGATTCTGACCTTCACCCTAGCATTTATCGCAGTAATGCTTGGGGTTATTGCCGACAAAATTAGCTAACAGGCGAGGCAAGCAGGTCCATTGCTCTTCGCCATTCCGCAAAACAAATAATGGTAATTGGAGTACGGTTATGTCTGAGACCGCCGCCCTGGCCAATCCCGACCTTGAACTCGTCATCAACGCCGCCTTCGAGAACCGCGCCGAGATCGGCTTCTCCACCCGCGGCGCGGTGCGCGAGGCGGTGGAGGAGGCCCTCTCTCTGCTCGACGCCGGCAAGGTGCGCGTGGCCGAGCCGCTGGAGGACGGCACCTGGCAGGTGAACCAGTGGCTCAAGAAGGCGGTGCTCTTGTCCTTCCGCCTCAACGACATGGACATCATCACCGGCGGTCCCGGCGGGGCGGCCTGGTGGGACAAGGTGCCCTCCAAGTTCGAGCGCTGGACGTCCGACGACTTCCGCGCCGCCGGCTTCCGCGCGGTGCCCGGCGCCGTGGTGCGCCGCTCGGCCTATATCGCACCGAACGTGGTGCTGATGCCCTCCTTCGTGAATCTCGGCGCCCATGTGGGCGAGGGCACCATGGTGGACACCTGGGCCACCGTGGGCTCCTGCGCCCAGATCGGCAAGCATGTGCACCTGTCCGGGGGCGTCGGCATTGGCGGCGTGCTGGAGCCGCTCCAGGCCGGCCCGGTGGTGATCGAGGACAATTGCTTCATCGGCGCCCGCTCCGAGGTGGTGGAGGGCGTCGTGGTGCGGCGCGGCTCCGTGCTGTCCATGGGCGTCTTCATCTCCGCCTCCACCAAGATCATCGACCGGGAGACCGGCGACATCTTCATCGGCGAGGTGCCGCCTTATTCCGTGGTGGTGCCGGGCTCTCTGCCGGGCAAGCCCCTGCCCGACGGTCGCCCCGGCCCCTCGCTCTATTGCGCCGTGATCGTGAAGCGCGTGGACGAGCAGACCCGCGCCAAGACCTCCATCAACGATCTGCTGCGGGACTGATCCACGGCACCAGCACCGGCGCCCGCGCCTGGAGCCGCCCTTTCGGGGCGTCGCCTCGGGGCGCGGTGCCGCCTGTACAGCCGCGGCGCGGCGGAAGGGCACCCTTCCGCCGACGGTGCCCCGTCGGATCGACCCTCGGGCGCCGCAGCCACCCCCAATGCGTGGGGCCCCTTTGCTGTGGGGTCCCTTCCGACGTTTTTCTCCGAACGCGCCAGGCCACAGGGCGGCCGCCGCGCGCAGACAGGATGCGTGGCCCGCCAAGACGAGAGAGCCCTCCGCCAACGATCTCGTGCGGAGCCGGCGGGGCACCGCCGAACAAGCGGACCTTGCCCCGTCTCGCCATGCCAAGCGTTGATCGCTACACGCTTTCCCCTGATGCGCAGGAGCGGCGCCACCCGTCGGGGAAAGAAGACCCCTCGGCCAACAGCCCGCGCGGTTGATCCCAGGCGATCGCGACGCCCGTCACGACAGCAGCAGGTGCCCGCCTCCTGCTGGTCGCCGCAGCACGTTGGCCGTGCGGTGCGACCGCAGCGCGCGGTGAGAAAACACGGGCCCGCCAGGGACGCGGGGCCTTCAGCCGGGCCATGACACTCCGAAGGGCAGGTGCTGGCAGGCCTGCGTTCCGCAGCCCGGCAAGGCCTGTGCACGGATGATTGGGGACGGCGTGAAATCCGGCTTGCCAGAGCCCCTTCGCTCGGTATATTTCGCCGCCTTGCCTGGGTGGCGCGGATTTCCGCGTCGGCATCCATAGCGGATGCGATCCTGGCAAGTTCGCACAGGCAGATCCGCCGGCGCCTTGGCGCCTCAAGGATCCCGCAGGATGTCCAGATCCTCGCCTGATCATGCGACGCGCATGTGAAGATGCGCACGCCGGTTCGCCGGCCGCCGGGGAGGCGCAGCCCGCCCCCGGTGAAGTCCAGGGCTGCAGCGCGCCCGCGCGCTGAGGAGAGGTGGCCGAGTGGTTGAAGGCGCACGCCTGGAACGCGTGTATACGGGAAACCGTATCGAGGGTTCGAATCCCTCTCTCTCCGCCAACACTCATTTTCACCCCCTCTCATAAAGCCTCAGAACCCTTGCCAGCGCTCGGTTTGCGCGCCATATCGGCTGCAGGGCGTCTCACGATATCGCGCTAAAGCGCAGTCGATCCCGGGTAAAAGCCGGGTAAGGCCGCCTCCGGAAACCGGGTAAAGGGGAGGCCGGGTAAATGCCGCTGACAGACATGCAGATCCGCAAGGCCAAGGCAGCTGACAAGCCCTACAAGCTGACCGACGGCGGCGGTCTCCATCTCGCGATATCCCCGGCAGGGGGCAAGGTGTGGCGTCTGCGGTACGAGATCGCCGGCAAGGAAAAGCTCCTCACCATCGGGCCGTACCCGGACATCAGCCTCCAGGAAGCCCGTGAGGCCCGCATGGCCCAGAAGAAGCTGCTTCGCGAGGGCAAAGATCCATCTGCAGAGAAAGCGGATCGCAGGCGTGTTGCCACCGCCCCGGCCCATGTGACCTTCGAACACCTCGCCCGCGAATGGTACGGCATGAACAAGCCGCACTGGACGCCGACCCATTCCACCTTCCGCCGGAGCCTAGCGAGTTGGTGATCGCCATCGATGCCGACCGGGCGGGGCGCAAAGCGGGCCGCGTGCTGGGCGAACGCGCCTCCTCCCTGGGATGGCATGTCTTCTGGGCAGAACCGCCGGATGGTCTCGATTGGAATGATGTCCTGCAACGCCAGCAGGAGAATGGGCGATGAATATCGACATCATTACTCCCGTGCCGTTCGAAGAAACGTCTGCCCCGTTGCTCGATCCCCAGCCGATCGCTGCTGCCCTTCCTGCGGTCGAGCAGTTGCTGCCCCAAACGCTGCCGCAGGTGATCGGGAATTATGTCTTCGACGTCTCCGACCGCACCCAATGTCCTCCGGATTTTGTGGCCGTGGGCGCCCTGGTCGCCTGCGCAACCTTGATTGGGAACCGGGTTCGCATCCTGCCGAAGCAATTCGATGACTGGACGGTGGTCCCGAACCTATGGGGCGCTGTGGTGGGGCCGCCCTCTCGGCTCCCATCTGGCGCGCGGTTCGCGGGCTGTAACCCGCGCGGATGCGGGCTGGATCCCGCCCACCAGTGAGAGAGTTGCGATCTCGATTTCGACGGTGCCCCGCCCGATGCGGTCGTATTTGAAAGCGGCATCGCCATTGAAGGCCTCAAGGAAAAAGGCCCGGTCGACCTGAAATGCCTCATCCTCAAGCTTCGCGAGAAGGCCGGGCAATTCATCTCGAACAACGAGCAAGCCGCGCGGGTTTTCGTTCAAGAGCTCCCCCAGCTTTTCAACGGTCGCATCGTTCACCATCAGCCTTTTGCGCTTCGGGGTTTCGAGAGCCGCCTCCTGCGCTTCGGCGATGATCTCCCTTGCCGCGTCACGGTCATGATCCTTGAGCCTCTTCTTGGCCTCCTTCCGCGCCTCCTCAAGGGCGAGCTTTGTGACTTCGGCGTCCGCCTCAGCTTGAGCGTTTTCGCTTTCCCACTCCTTCCGCCACGCCCGCTCGATTTTGTGGAGCGGCGCAAGCGCATATTTCAACGCTGGGCTCTTCATTGCCGAACCTGTCAAAACCTTACATCGCTCAGGCGATCGCCGAAGCGATGGAACGCCGGGCAGAGGCGGCGGGCGTGGAAGCGACCCGCGTCCTGCAGGAACTGGCCCGCATCGCCTTCGCGGACATCGGGCAGCTCTTTGATGCGGAAGGCAAACTCAAACCGTTGAGCCAACTCGATCCGGACGACCGTGCGGCTATCCGATCCCTGCAAATCACGACCCGCGAGATGGGCGATGGGACGTTGGAACGAAAGGCCGCCATTCAGGTCTGGGATAAGCTCGCAGCCCTTGAGAAACTCGCGCGGCACCTCGGATTACTCTCAGCTCCTGCTGAAAAAGGTACCGAAAATCCGGTGGCATCCCTGCTGCAAGACTTCCAGCGAGGCGAGGACTGCGCATGAGCCGCCGCCCCCCTCAAACGGGCAGGAAATGGCCCGCGGTCCCCCTTGGCAGGCCTGTGGGATTCAGCCCAAATAGCGCGATTCGTGTGATCCGGCTTGCAATGCTCGGAATGGTAGATTTGCCGTGCCCACTGCCTCAGGTGCAGGGGCGGCGATAGGGGTTTTGTGGATGTCGAGGCTGGCGCTCAGGGACAAGTTTCTGGCAACTCTGGGGGATCTCGGTGGATCTGCCGGCAACGGCCGGCTTCGCGATGCTTTGGGGTGGATCGAAGCCACATACGACAACGTCAAGGAAGAGTTGGTGAGTGAGGGCCTCGTGAAGCTCGGGCGCGGAAGGGGTGGTTCTGTCTCGCTTCCAGGTGCCGACGCGGAGCAAAAGAGCGAAGAACCACAGCAACCCGGTCCGCCCCTGAGTGCCGCACCGAAGACCAAGGCGACCCGCGCCGAAAATGGGCGGGGCGGTGATCTGGGGTTCGAAGCGGACCTCTTCAAAGCTGCCGACAAGCTGCGCGGCAATATGGAGCCGTCGGACTATAAGCACGTCGCGCTCGGCCTGATCTTCCTCAAGCACATTTCCGACTCGTTCGAGGCCAAGCGCGTGGAACTTTTGGCCGAGTATCCGCAGGGTGCCGAGGACCGGGACGAGTATGCGGCGGAAAACGTATTCTGGGTGCCGCCCACGGCGCGCTGGTCCCATCTGCAGGCGAACGCGAAGCAGCCGACGATCGGTAAGATGATCGACGAGGCAATGATCGCCATCGAGAAGGACAACGAGAACCTCAAGGGCGTGCTCCCCAAGGACTATGCCCGCCCCGCGCTGAATGCGGTGATGCTCGGCGAACTGATTGATCTCGTGTCCGGCATCGCGCTCGGCCAAGGCAAGGGCGAGGCGCGCGACGTGCTCGGCCGCGTCTATGAGTATTTCCTCGGCCAGTTTGCCGGATCGGAAGGCAAGCGTGGCGGTGAGTTCTATACCCCGCGCTCGGTGGTGCGGGTGATGGTCGAGATGATCGAGCCTTTCAAAGGCCGCGTCTATGACCCGTGCTGCGGCTCGGGCGGCATGTTCGTGCAGTCTGAGAAGTTCGTGGAGCTGCACGGCGACCGCATCGGCGACATCGCCGTCTATGGCCAGGAGTCGAACTACACGACGTGGCGGCTGTGCAAGATGAACCTCGCGGTGCGTGGCATCGATGCGGACATCAAATGGAACAGCGAGGGCAGCTTCCATAAGGACGAGTTGCGCGATCTGAAGGCGGACTTCGTCCTCGCCAACCCACCGTTCAACATATCCGACTGGGGCGGCGACCGGCTGCGCGAAGATGTTCGTTGGCGATACGGCGTCCCGCCGGCAGGCAACGCCAATTTCGCCTGGGTGCAGCATATCGTGCACCATTTGTCGCCCTCGGGCGTCGCGGGTGTCGTACTCGCCAACGGTTCGATGTCCTCGACGCAGAACAGCGAAGGGGAAATTCGTAGGGCGCTGATCGAGGGCGTGAACGGCGCGCCCGGCGTCGTCGATTGCATGGTGGCGCTGCCGGGCCAGCTCTTTTATTCGACGCAGATTCCGGTCTGCCTGTGGTTCCTGGCACGGGACAAATCGAACGGCATCGCCCGCAACGCGAAGCTGCGTGATCGGCGCGGCGAGATCCTGTTCATCGATGCCCGCAAGCTCGGCCACATGGTGGACCGCACGCGCAAGGAGTTCTCCGACGCCGACATCGAGAAGATCACCCGAGCCTATCACGCTTGGCGGGGCGAAGGAGATGCCGGGGGCTATGAGGACGTGCCCGGGTTCTGCAAGTCGGCGACGTTGAATGAGATTCAGGTGCACGGATACGTATTGACGCCAGGACGGTATGTCGGGGCGGCGGAGGCTGAAGAAGATGATGTGCCATTCCTAGGCTCAGGACTCATTGATCAGAGCCAGAAGATGACAGTTGCGGCGATGCAGATGGCGGAGAAGAAGGTGTGGGCGCATCGGTCGTAG